>JAHECH010000584.1 GCA_024641835.1 Deltaproteobacteria bacterium | reverse complement strand
GGTTCATTATGCAGAAAGGCGTAAGAACATCTGGGCTGTGGTCATCGGGATCAACCGGTATCCCAAAGTCCGCCCGCTGAAGTATGCAGTGGATGATGCCAGAATGTTTTATAGCCACCTAGTGGATTTCAGCCGGATCCCCCGCGAAAACGTGACTCTCTTGTTAGACCAGGACGCGACCATGACCCGAATTAGAAGCACCTTGGGAACCCATCTGAAAAACAAGGCGGGCAAGGATGACATGGTCATCATCTTTTTTGCCGGGCATGGTGCCACGGAAAAGGACGTGATGAGTCCTGACGGCGATGGGCTGGAAAAGTACCTCCTGCCGTACGATGCTGATCCCAAGGATCTCTATGCCACAGCCATCCCTATGGGCGAGATCTCAAAGATCTTCAGCCGGATTCAAGCAGAGCGGTTGGTTTTCATCGCCGATTCCTGCTACAGCGGGGCGAGCGGGGGCCGAACCATCGACATTTCAGGGATCAGGGCAACCATATCCGACGCTTTCTTAGACAGGATAGCAGGGGGAAAGGGCCGTGTCATCATCACGGCGAGCGGGGCGAATGAAGTCAGTGCTGAGGATGATAGCCTGAAGCATGGGGTGTTCACTTATTATTTGGTGGAAGGCTTGAAAGGAAAAGCAGACGCGGACAAAGATGGTGTCGTTACTGTAGACGAGGCCTATCAATACGTTTCTGAGATGGTTCCTCGGGCGACGGGCCAGGAACAGCATCCTGTAAAAAAGGGGACTGTGGAAGGCCGGCTGATTCTGAGCATCACGAAGTGAAAGGATCAATACACCAACGCCTTTCAGGGCAATGGCCGCTCATCCTCTGCTCACCCATCATGATGATTGACAGCCTGCCGCAACGTTCCGCAGATTTGTGGCAGCCTCCTTTTCTCAGAGGTGACCGCCGGATTCGGCGAGGACCTGAAGGCCCTCAAGGTCGAGGATTCTGATATGAGGACCCTCTGAGACGACGAGACCCTGGGCAGTCATTTTTGCCAGGATCCGGGAGAGGGTCTCAGGAATGGTGCCAAGGAGGCTTGCGAGCTGGCCTTTGGTGATGGCGAGTTGCAGATCCGTGGATCCCTTGTGCTGCTCGCTCAGGTAAAGGAGATAGGCTGCGAGCCGGCCGGGCACCTCTTTGAGCGAGAGATCGTCGATCAGGGCCGCAAACCTGCGCAGTCGCCTGGACAGAATGGCGAGCATGTTGAGGGCCAGGGAAGGGGTTTTCTTGATGAGGGCGATCAGAGACTCTCGGGGAAAGAAGAATATCCTGCTCTCCTCCATGGCTTCAGCATTAGCAGGAAAATGCTCGCCCGCAAACACTGCGGTCTCCCCAAAGGGCTCGCCTGGACCAAAGATGTGAAGGATCTGCTCTTTACCCTCAAAAGAGAGTTTGAAGATTTTTACCCTGCCTGTGATGACCACATAAAAGCCGGTTCCTTCATCGCTCTCTGAAAAGATGATCTCCCCTTTCTTGAAGACCTGATCCGTCACGATCATGGCGAGATCATCGATCTGTTCCTTGGGGAGACCATGGAAAAGAGGAATGTCAGCGATTAAGTGAACGATGCTCATACCTTCCGGCCTTTCACCCATTCATCAGTCTGATCACGGTGGAATCGGGAAGGTAGTCGATGATGTTCAGGCAGCCGTAATCCTGCTGAATGCCGAACAAGCGGGCGAGATCAAGACCCAGGGCATCGCAAAGGATGATGCGATTGACTGCTCCGTGGCCGACGAGCAAGAAATCACTCCCCGCCTGCTGCTCGAGGATTTTACGAAAGCAAGCGATGATCCTTTCTGAGAGTTCGCCTATGCTTTCCCCATTGCCAGGGATTCTGTAGTTCAGGAGATCAGCTTTCCGCTTGTCCAGTTCTTCAGGGAAACGCTGCCGAATTTCACTCAGGCTAAGACCCTCCCAATCTCCAAATTGCATTTCCCTCAGTTCGGGCATGACATGAAGCGGGACGTCGTGATGCCGAGCGATGATGCGGGCACCGGTCACACTTCTTTTCAGGTCGCTTGAATAGATGGCATTGAGGTTGGTCAGGCGCAGTGTAGCGGCGAGATGCTCGGTCTGGAGTATGCCGACTTCCGTCAACTCCACATCCGTATGGCCGTAGACCGGAAAATTTTCGTAACCATACACCTGTCCGTGCCTGACCAGGTAAACTCTACTCACCCTATTCATGACCACGAATCATAGGAGGCAAGGGGCATCATGTCAATGAATTAAACCCGTGAGCTGTGAGCGGTCTGCGACGCAATGGCTTAAATGAGAATTAGGCTTTATATGAGGCGCTCAATATTGTATAAGCTCACGGGGGGATGGGTAGGGAGCCATGGAGAAAAGAGATTGTTATGGAATCCTCGACAAGGTCTTTCCTATGGGGGACGAAGGAATGCGTGAGGTCCCTCCTTTGTGCCAGGAGTGCTCCGGCAGAGTTGCATGCCTGAGAACGGCTATGTCTACGCCGGAGGGAATCGAGATGAGGGCTGAGATGGTTGACCGGGCTGCTGCGGGAGGAATCAGGGGAAGACTGCGGAGATGGTCCATAAAAAAAGAATTGCACCGCATGAAAAAGGATAGGAAGCGTAGCGAGTGATAGTGAAGATCGTTTGCCCGAACTGCAATTTCTCAAAAGAGATTCCGGAAGAGAGGATTTCACCCAGGGTCAAATGGGCCACCTGTCCACAATGCAAAAACCGATTTCAATTCCGGAAAACGGTTCCGGTGGTTGACTCAGGGCCAACTGAGACAGGAGACGGAGCGAAACGTCATGGAATCCTGTCACCCTGGGAAAGACGATCTGATATCGGTTTTTGGCGTGGCGTCAGCCAGACCTTGAAGGCAGTTCTTTTCTCGCCTGCAGATTTCTTCAAGCACACAGCCGTGGACGGAGGCGTCAAAGAGCCCCTTGCCTTCGGGCTTCTGACAGGATCCCTGGGAATGATGTTCGAAGTGTTCTGGCAGTTTTTGTTTAAGGGGGAAAACATCGGTATTTTTACCGACACCCTTTTTGGGCCCTTTGCCATGACTGGAGCCTTTTTGGGGATCATGGCCTTCTGCCCGCTTTTCATTTTTTTTGCGATCCTCTTAACGAGTCTCATCACCCATGTCTTGCTCATGGTGGTGAGAGGAGGAGGGAACGGGTTTGAAGCGACTTTCAGGGTGACCTCACTCTGTCAAGTCACACAGGTTTGGGGAGTGATTCCCTTTATCGGCGGCTTGATTGGCGCCTTCTGGTTTTTCGTTGCTCAAGTCATAGGGTTGAAGGAAATCCACGACACCTCGTATCTCAGAGTGGCCATGGCTCTCATGATTCCCCTTTTTTTCATTCTCCTCTTGCTGGTGATGGCCCTGGCGCTAGAATGGCTCTGAGTCGAGCATGGGCTGGTATCTCTACGGAGCGAATTGAATTGTGGTGAAAGGACGGATACAAATTGCCTGGTCCCATTGGATATGACAAAGTTCTGAACCCTGCCCAACTCAGGGCGGTCATGACAACGGACGGACCCCTGCTGGTGATCGCCGGCGCGGGAAGCGGCAAGACAAGGACCCTTGTCTATAGGGTTGCCCGCCTCTTGGAGACGGGCGTTCCACCGGAAGCCATCCTTCTGCTCACTTTCACGAGAAAAGCGGCCGGGGAGATGCTGGAGAGAGCCGCGGGACTGGCTGATGAAAGGTGCCGCTTTGTTTCCGGGGGTACATTCCACTCCCTGGCT
>JAHECH010000583.1 GCA_024641835.1 Deltaproteobacteria bacterium | reverse complement strand
TCCGCACCACATAGTTGTTAAGTGGCCTTTGACGGTACAGATGGTTTAACAGCGATATTAACGTGTTTATAGGTAATTCCGTCTTTAGAAACATCATCAGGCAGTTTTTTTATTCGGGCACGGTCCCGGGGTCAGGCCACGGCATGTATTTGATTATTCTGTATTAATGTTCCAGAAATAGGTGTTTTGGGCGCCTATATCGTCTTTTTCAGCCCCGAAAAGAGCTTTATAGTGAGCACGTCCCTCCCGGAGCTGATATCCTTCACACCCTTCTTTGACTTCTTCTCACAGTACAATGCCGCTTCGCTCTTGCCATAGACTCTCGGGAAAAACAGCCTTTTTGCCCTCCAAAACCTAATTATAGGCCCGATTCATGGGACACAAATTGCAATATTCCATGCCAACTCAGTTACTTCCCGTGGCCCGACCCCATTACCACACCATTAGTTTAGCATTTCAAGTAGTTGCCTTGGTCCGACCCAATGCTCCCAGGAAAACGGGCCTTCTGTCAACTCACCTTGAGAAGCCCCACCAGATGCCAGCTTAAAGCCGAGCAACGTTCCTCCTTGCGTTTGGCATTGACTCTTTGTGGCAAATTCCCTATGCTTCGTTAGGTGAAGATTTTATTGACTCACCCAATTTCTCATAAATGGAATTTACCGTGAAATCTGTGTCCTCCACGCAGATCCCGCTTGATTTCGGTGCTGACTTCAAACGCAAGCTCAGTGAGAACCATCTTTCAACAATCAGCAACAAACTGGGCGAGCACGACCGGTTGGTACATGACTGGTACAGATTCGTTTTGTCTTTTCCTCCCCACTTGGTCAGGAGCTACCTCGATGAGTTCGGTGTCAACAGCGACTCGGTGGTGCTAGACCCCTTTTGCGGCACAGGGACAACTCTGGTGGAATGCAAACTGAATGGTATTCCGAGCATCGGCATTGAGGCAAATCCATTTCCGAAGTTTGCAAGCTTCGTCAAAACATCGTGGGGAATCGATCCTGACAGAATGCTCGAAGTTGCACACAGAATAGCCGAGAGGACTTCGAGTATCCTCCTGGCGCAAGGGATAGACGATGAAAAGATGACTTCAGCATCGGATCCTTGTCGATTGAGAACTCTGCCGCCTGAGTCGGAAAGACTTCTGCTCAAAAACTCCATCAGCCCTTTGCCGCTTCACAAAAGCCTTGTCCTTTGCGAGCAGCTTGAGCGAGCGTCCAATGAACATGGCTACGATCATCTCAGGCTCGCGCTTGCAAGCACTCTTGTCAATAGAGTGAGCAATCTCAGATTCGGTCCTGAGGTCGGTGTGGGACATATCCAAGCGGATGTCCCAGTTACTTCAAACTGGCTGAGGGAAGTCAACCGCTTTGCAGTGGACTTGAGAGCAGTGAACAAGAGGGCCTATGCGAGATCGACCGTTTATCTGGCGGACTCCAGACAACTCACCTCGGTTTTGCGAAACGGCACGGTTGAAGCGGTTATTACCTCGCCACCCTATCCGAACGAAAAAGACTACACTCGCACAACAAGACTTGAGTCGGTTCTTCTTGGTTTCGTGACCAGCAAGAACGATTTGCGGAGGTTAAAAAAGTCCTTTATTCGATCCAACACGCGCGGCGTCTATAAAGAGGATACGGATCACCTTTGGGTCGCGGAGAATAAAAAAATCTCCGGTATAGCAAGCCGAATCGAGAAGAGAAGAGTTGAGCTTGGTAAGACTTCTGGCTTTGAAAGACTTTATCCACGTGTGACGAAACTGTATTTTGGTGGAATGGCCCGCCACCTCGAAGAACTCAAGAGGGTGCTGAAACCAGGTGCTCGACTGGCCTATGTTGTGGGGGACCAGGCTTCCTATCTGCGCGTAATGATAAGAACCGGCGAATTGCTAGCCGAAATCGCGGAAGCGATGGGCTATGAACTCCAACGTGTGGATCTTTTCAGGAAGAGGTTCGCAACGGCTACTGGCGAAATGCTTCGGGAAGAAGTTGTTATCCTGAGATGGCCAGGCTGAAGAAAAGGAGTGGTAATGGCCAATAAGAACCGATACGCCCAGATCATCGAGAAGGTATTTCTCAGAAATTACAAGAAGGGAGCGACTACCGTTGAGTTTTCGCGAGATGAAATCTTTGAGGTGGCGAAGCAGATTGGCATTGCAATACCCAAGAACCCCGGCGACCTCGTGTACACGTTTCGCTACAGAACAGAACTGCCCGAATCAGTAGTCTCAAAGGCGCCCCATGGGACCAAGTGGGTTATTCGGCCGGCGGGTGCTGCACGATACAAATTCGTTGCCCTGCGGTTCTCTACCATTGAAGCGTCTCGCCAGCTGGCAGAAACCAAGGTTCCTGATTCAACCCCAGGTGTGATCGAGTCTTATGCCTTGTCGGACGAGCAAGCCCTGCTTGCGAAGCTGCGGTACAATCGCCTCGTCGACATCTTCACAGGACTGACATGCTACTCGCTTCAGAGCCACCTCCGCACCCAGGTGAAAGGGATGGGGCAGATAGAGACTGATGAGATTTATGTTGCCCTGGACAAGCGCGGAGCCCATTACGTCATCCCAGTTCAAGCAAAAGGGGGTACTGACCGACTTGGCATCGTTCAAATCGAGCAGGATATGGCGATGTGTGCCGACAAATTCCCTGACCTCCAATGCAGGCCCATTGCCGCGCAATTCATGGCCGACGACCTCATCGCCCTTTTTGAGTTTGAACAGTCGGGAGAAGAAATCGTTGTAACGGCTGAGAAGCATTACCGTTTGGTGGCACCGGAAGAGATCTCAAGGGAGGAGTTGATTGCGTATTCAAAAAGACAGGAGTGAAAGGGTATTGTCAGAATAAGGCTGCCAGCTGACATCCTATTGCCTACAGCAAAGCGCTAGTAGCATCTCCAGGACAACCCTCCGCTTTTCTCGTAGCCCTCCCCGAACCCTCTTTGAAGGTATACTCTGTATCCTGGAATCGGATGAATCCTGCATGGGGACGCTTTAGGCGCGCCGGGTCACATCTTGAATTGTGAATTAATCTCGCTTGCTTTGCTCCGCACCCGCGGGTCCTTCTTCATCAGCCTGTATCCGCCATGGCCTTGCCAACATTTTTCACCCCCTGCACCTTCCACCAAACCTATGCCGCACAATAATTCACAATTCAAGATGTGACCCCGATATTTCCTAAATCAGCCGGCAGCCCCTTGCCCTGTTTGTGGAAGTAGTTAAGGTGGTTTTCGAAGCCTACAAAGGGCGCGTCGATCCTTGTCGGATCATATATCGCTGCCATGACCCGTCTCTGCTGTTCCTTGGATGAAAACCTTTTTGTAAGAACGTAGAATCCAGCTTCAACAAAAAGATCGGATGTTTCCGATGACAACGCGATTGCATTGGGTTTCTTTCCTGATTCCACAGGCCAGTCGATGAAACCGTTCAGGAAATGGCACGGATAGATTAGCGGGACTGTTTCCTGTTCGGGGAACTGCCTCAGGTGTTCCCGTGCCCTAAAATCGACGACACGTCCGGTAGAAACGCCCAACCTTAGTTTGTCGAGAGATGAGGTCAGGCATTTCATTCGGTCTGCCGGACCAATATCGGTATCATCAACGCCCAAGTGAATGAACATATCTCGGTCACCGGGGTGAACAATCCGGTTGTATGGGACCGATCGGGTGCGTGCTTTGTCGAAATCTAGGCCCTCGGACGTGGAGATTGCGACAGACTTCGGCTTTTGAAGCCCCCGGACGGCATG
>JAHECH010000582.1 GCA_024641835.1 Deltaproteobacteria bacterium | reverse complement strand
AAGGCCTGAGTCTTGGTGCTGATAGAGACACAAGATTGAACCCGATAACAAAACCCGTTATCGAAAAATACACTCCCTCACCCCGCACGGAGATGCCCCGTCTCAATCCCCGGGAGCGAGTAAAGAGTTTTGCAGAAGTCCGGTTGGGGTTCACGGAGGATATGACCTTCCAGGAGGCGAAACGATGCGTCTCCTGCGGCACGTGCTGCGTACAGGCCTGCCCTTATGATGCAATCGTCTTCAATGAACAGAGCGGGAAAACCCAGAAATGCAACCTTTGCTACCAAAGGGTCACGAACGGGCTCTATCCAGCCTGTGCCGACAATATTTGTCTAGCCCACTGCATCTATTTCGGCGATCCAGCCGAGATTGAAGAAAAGGTCCTGGAGAAAAGAAGAGTGAGAGGAGGCCGGGGAGACATCATCCCCAAGGCCATAACCTATTCGAAGAGGTGAGAGATGGGCGATGTCTATATCCATATCGGCGAAATGCTGGCGAGAAACGGACGAATGTATCCTGACGATATCGCCCTGGTCGAACGGACACCGGCGGAAAAGAAAAGGCGGGAGATCACCTGGAAGGAGCTCGATGACGGGGCCAACCGCTTTGCGAACCTTCTGATAAAGCGTGGTGTCAAGAAAGGGAACAAGGTCGTCCACCTCATGATGAACTCCATTGACTGGCTCATCGCCTACTTCGGCATCCTCCGGACCGGCGCATGGGTCGTGCCTCTCAACTTCCGCTTCACCAGCGCGGATATCGAATATTGTATTAACGTGGCCGAGCCGAACCTTGTTCTCTTTGGTGAAGAGTTCACCAAACGCATTGAAACGATCAAGGATGAGGTCAAGGTCAGGGACTACATCTTTGCCGGAAGAGAAGCCCCGGCATTCGCCGAACCCTTCGGTGAACTGCTGAAACAGTCATCGGGCTCACCGCCGGACGTGGCACTCGGATATGACGACGAGTGCGCCCTCTACTTTACCTCTGGAACGACCGGCCAGCCCAAACCGATCCTCCTCACTCACAAGAATCTGGTATGCGCATGCATTACCGAGAACGTTCATCATGGCCAGAAAAAAGAAGACAACTTCATCCTTATCCCGCCCCTATACCACACGGGCGCCAAAATGCACTGGTTCGGGAGCCTCATCGTGGGCGGGCGTGCGGTGATCCTGAAGGGGATTTCACCGGAGTGGATCTTTGAAGCCGTCAGCGAAGAGGGGGGGACCGTGGTGTGGCTCCTTGTCCCCTGGGTGCAGGATATCCTCGTCAAACTGGACCGGGGGGAATTGAAAATCGGGGACTACAGACTGGAGCAATGGCGCCTGATGCATATCGGGGCCATGCCGGTGCCGCCCTCCCTGATCAATCGATGGAAAGAATATTTCCCCGCCATGGACTATGACACGACCTACGGTTTGAGCGAGTCTACGGGCCCGAATTGCGTCCACCTCGGGGTCGAGAACTTCCATAAAGTCGGGGCCATCGGCCGTCCGGGATTCAACTGGGAAACGAGAATCGTGGATGATCAGGGGAGGGATGTCGGGCAGGGAGGGGTGGGAGAACTCGTTGTACGGGGCGGCGGGGTCATGAGGGAGTACTACAAGAACCCCGAAGCGACGGCGAATACCCTCAAGAAGGGGTGGCTTCATACCGGGGATATGGCAAGGCAAGATGAAGACGGGTTTATCTACCTAGTCGACCGGAAGAAGGACGTGATCATCTGCGGCGGTGAGAATGTGTTCCCTGTGGAGGTGGAGAACCACCTCCATACCCACCCGAGCGTGAAGGATGCTGCCGTCATAGGCTATCCTGACGAGCGCCTGGGAGAGATCGTTGCGGTGGTTGTTGAATTGGTACCGGGAAAAACCCTCACCGAGCAAGAAGCCACGGCATTCTGTGAGGCCCTGCCCAGGTACAAACGGCCTCAAAAGGTCTTTTTCGGGGACATCCCTCGAAGCCCAACAGGTAAGATCGAAAAGACAAAATTGCGGAAGCGGTATATCGGCAGGGAAGAGGCTTTCAAGCTTTCATAAACAATATATCGCTCTCCTTAGTAAGTGCTTGAACCGGGGAAAGAGGTATCGCTGTGATCCGGGAAGATATCCCCCCCTGTCTCATATTCATCGACAAAGAGGGCCGATGGGTTCACAAGGGTCTCGAGATGATTCGGCGTGAGATCATCCAGCTCTTCTATCAGCATATGGAAATAGATCCACATGGAAGGTATGTGATTCATCTCGCCGGCCAGAAGTGTTATGTGGAAGTGGAGGACACGGCATTCGTGATCCAGAGGGTCACTCTTGAAAGCCGGGAGCAGCGCCCTGAGCGCTTCCTGGTATGGCTCAGTGACGATACCCGGGAAACGCTGAACCTCGATACGCTCTATGTAGGTGGGGAAAACGTGCTCTATTGCCGCGTGAAGGATGGCCGATTTCCAGCGCGGTTCCAGCGTGCGGCATATTACCAGCTAGCTGAACACGCAGGAGAGGAGCGGGGAGAGTACTTCATCTTTGTCCAGGGGCGAAAGCACGTCATCCGACATCTCGATTAGGCCCCTGTCATCCCATATCTACCCCCTCAATGGGTTCGACGATCTTAACCTTTGCGTTTTTTCGTAGGTGATCCAGCCATTCTTGAAAGATGACCTGTTGCCTCGTGCGAACCAGCATATCGCGGTAATTCGCTTTCTCCTCTTGATATTTCTTCTGATCAATGCCCTGCTCTCCCTCCCACCGGATGACTAAAACAGTTTTCTCGGTCTCGAAGACGGTGTCAGGGTATCTTTTCTTTTGGTTGATAGCAAAGGCTGCCTCGTGGACTTCAGAGGCCTGGCTGATTTCCGGGACATAATCCTGGCGGCTGAAAAATCCCGTCGTCTTTGGCTCCACTTGAAATTCTTTGCAGAGGGGAGCCCACTCCTTCCCCTCCTTCAGCTTGGCGAGAAACTGCTCTGCAGCGGCTTTGGCGGCCGTCATGGCCAGATAAGAGGCATAGTCCTTTTTCACTTGCTCCGCCACCTGATCGATGCTAGGCAAGAAGGATGCTTTTCTATCCATGACTTGAAAAATGTAGAACTTGCCCTGAAACTCCATGACATCACTCGTCTCTTCCTTTCCAAGGGAAAAGATGGTCTGCTTCAATTTTTCATCGCCGCCAATTCCGGGAATGGCTTCTTTCTGGGAGAAATAGTCCGTATCCTTTACTGTAAACTTTTGCTCAGCAGCATACTGTTTCAGGTCCGCTTGGTACGGCATCTGATCCAGGAAAGTCAGTGCCTTTTCCTGAGCCTCATCCGCAGCGCCCCGCTTTAACAAAGTTTCAGCAATCTGGTTTCGAGCCTCCTCAAAGCTCTTTGTCCTCGCCTCCTTGATGTCTTCTATCTTGATGATGTGATACCCGAACGGGGTGCGCACAAGATCGCTGATCTCTCCTTTTTTTAACTTGAAAACGGCATCTTCAAAGGGTTTGACCATCTGCCCGGAGGAAAAATACCCAAGGTCTCCACCATCCTCTTTGGTCCCGGGATCTTCAGAGTACGTTTTGGCAAGGTGAGCGAAATTCTCCCCCTCTTTCGCCTTCTTGAGGACCGCCAGCGCCTTCTCCCTGACCTTTTCCTCTTCCTCTTTTGATGCCTTCTCGCTCAGGCGGAAGAGGATATGCCTCGCTCTGACCTGCTTTTTCTCCTTGAATGCATTGATGTGGTCTTCGTAATAGTCTTTCAACTGCTGCTCACTA
>JAHECH010000581.1 GCA_024641835.1 Deltaproteobacteria bacterium | reverse complement strand
TGGGATGAAGCGCATTGAATAGCCGTGAGCGCACTGAACAGCGGTGAGAGGTCGGCGGACAGCCAAGAGTGGAGTGCTTTAGACAGTGACAAAGCATCATATCGTGTATAATGTTGTAGCTGGGATCATTCGGAGGTAGCCTGTGGCGTATGTTTTCGGTCCTGTTCCGTCAAGAAGGCTGGGTCTTTCCCTCGGGGTTGATCTGACTCCAAGAAAGACGTGTACCTATGACTGCCTGTACTGTCAGGTGGGGCGTACGACTCAGATCACAGCGGAACCGAATCCTTTAGTCCCTGTGAAGGAGGTCATCCATGAACTGGAGCAGAAGCTCCGGCATGTGACTCCGGACTTCGTCACGATTTCAGGCTCCGGAGAGCCCACCCTGCATTCACAAATAGACGAAATCATCGCTTACGTGAAGAGGCGAAAGAAGTTCAGAGTAGCCGTGCTGACCAACGGTTCGCTCTTTTGGAGGGAGGAGGTCGTGGAAAGGGTGTTAGGGGCAGATATGATTATGCCCACTTGTTCTACAGTTTTTGAGGAGACCTACAAGGCGATTCACAGGCCTCATCCAGGCATCACCCTGGACCTTCTGATCAGCGGACTGAAGAGCCTTCGCCGGGCCTTTAGGGGCCAGCTTTTTCTTGAAGTGATGCTCCTCAGAGGATTCAATGAGAGCGAGAGGGAAATCGTGGCGCTCAAATCAGTCATAGAGGATATTGGGCCTGACAGGGTCCAATTGAACACCGTGGTCAGGCCTCCTTCCGACTCCAGGGCCCTGGCCCTTGACAGGAAAACACTCGAAGATATAAAAAAATGCTTTGGCGCGGCGGGAGAGATCATTGCAGAGAGGCAACGAAAACCCAGGAAGCAGCGGTTTGACACCCTGTTTGCTCAGATTCTTGAGATGGCCAAAAGGAGGCCTGTGAGGGCGGCGGACGTGGTGAATGCGCTTGGCGTTCCTCTGGGTCAGGTGAAGAGCCTCCTAAAGACCCTCGAAGAGGGCGGCTCCCTTCGCTCCAGGGGACACGGGAATGACACCTATTACATCGCTTAACCAGTCGTCAAACCAGGTCGAGTAGAGTCACGGATGAACACGATGTCAGAAAAATACTACGTGGGGATCGATGCGGGATCGGTGAGCCTGAACTGCACCCTGATCAATCAGGACAGGAAAATTGTTTACGAGTCTCCCTATAAACGTCACCTCGGAAAAGTGGAAGAGGGGATTCTGGAGATCGTCCAAGAGGTCTACCGGGAATTCGGCTTCGAGAGTATCAAAGCGATCGCTTTCACAGGAAACCATGGACAGAAGATCAGCCGCGCCTTGGGCGCCTTCTATGAGTTCGAGACGATCAGCCAGGTTCTGGGTGCGCTTTTTCTGAGGCCCGACACCCGAACCATTATCAGCATGGGGGGCCAGGATACGGCTCTTTTTCAAGTCAGCCATGGCGATGGGGGGTGGGAGCTGGAATACTTCAGCACCAATGGACCCTGTGCATCGGGTACCGGTTCCTTCATCGACCAGCAAGCTCAGCGGCTGGCGACGTCCATCTATTCCTCTGATGCAGAGATCTCTCAGGGGCAGGTGGACCGGATTCTGGCCGATTTTATCAAGCTCGGTCTGAAAAGCGATAAACCTGCAAACGTGGCCTGCCGTTGCACGGTGTTTACGAAGTCGGATATGATCCACCTGCAAAACAAGGGGGAGCGGCTTGAGGATATTATCTATGGCCTTCATGTGGGAAACGCAAGGAACTACATGAGCACGATTGTCTCGAATCGGGTGCCGGAGGATCCCATTTTGTTCATCGGCGGTCTTTCCATGAACGAACTCCAGGTCCGAGCCTTCCGAAGCTATTTCCCGAAACTGATCGTTCCGCCGCACAATACTTCCGTAGGAGCTATTGGGGTTGCCCTACAAGCTCTTGAATCCCACATCGAGAATCACTTCAATATGGAAAGACTGCGTCTCATGGGGAGCGAGGAAGCACTCGACCTGCCGTCGGCTCCAAAACTCACCATCAAGGAAACCTTGTTTCCGGAGCATAACGAAATCAAGAAGAGAGTGTTCGGCAAGAAGGCTCCTGTTTATATCGGCATCGATGTCGGGTCCACCACGACCAAGTACGCCGTGATGAACCAAGAGAGGGAAATCATCCACAAGAGCTATGTGCACACTCAGGGTAAACCCATAGAGGTGACGCAGGGACTGCTAAGAATTATTTCAGATGAGATGGGGGACAAGATTGAAGTCCGGGGTGTGGCCACCACGGGTTCCGGCAGAAATGTGGTAGGAGATTTTCTGAACGCTGATCTCATCATTGACGAAATCACTGCCCATGCCCGTGGAGCCGTGGAGATCGATCCCACCATCGATACCATTTTTGAAATCGGGGGTCAGGACTCCAAGTATATCTATATCAGCAACACCTATCCCCTCGATTTTGACATGAACAAGGTCTGTGCCGCAGGGACGGGAAGTTTCCTCCATGAGCTCGCAAACAAATACGGCATCAACATTGTCGGAGAATTCCAGAAAATCGCCCTCTCTTCTGACCGGCCTGCAAAGCTGGCAGAGAGGTGCACGGTTTTCATGGAATCAGACCTGGTCTCTTACCACCAGAAGGGGGTTCCCCAAAAAGACCTGATCGGGGGTTTGTGCTATGCCATTGTCCACAATTATCTGAACCGTGTGGTGGGAAAGAGAAAAATAGGCCGGAGGGTCATGTTTCTTGGGGGCCCTTCATTGAACAAAGGGGTTGTGGCGGCTTTTGAGGATGTCCTGGGCCGAGGCCTTGTCGTTCCCAGGCATCGAGAAGTGCTCGGCGCCTATGGTGCAGCCATCAGCCTTCAAGAAAAGATGCGAATTGAGAACAGGACGAAAAGCACCTTCAGGGGACTGGACAGCGCCATCCGTGACCAAATGGATTATGCGGAGAAGATCTGCCACGCAGATCCCAACTGTCACAACCAATGCAAGCTCAAGATTTATGATTTTGACGGACGCCGAAGCGTCTGGGGAGGGGAGTGCGGCCGTTATGAGTTGGTCAGGAGCAAAGGCCATAAGCAGGAAAACCTTTTTCGGGTGCGTGAAGAGATATGGCTCACGTACATGATGGGCGTCTATGAGGAGTTGAAAGGCGCTCCCCTGATGGAGGCGGAAGGCCGGCCCACCGTGGGCATGCAGAGGTCCCTCTACACCCTGCAAACAGGGGTATTGTGGGCCCACTTTTTTGATAAGCTGGGTTTCAGGGTTGTTCTGACGCCGGCGACCAACAGCCAGACAGCCAGTGCCGGCATTGAATCCATGATTGCAGAAACATGCTTCCCCATCAAGGTTTCTCACGGCCATGTAAAGGAACTATCGAGAAAGACAAAGTACCTCTTTCTCCCGGCCCTGATTACCATGCCTACGCCGCAAGAGGAGGAGACGGGGTTCTATTGCCCCCTGGTGCAGGCCAACCAGTACATGGTCCGGGCCGCTCTGAACCTTGATGAGAAGAGCATCCTGAATCCCACGGTTCACCTGAAGTATGACCTTCCTACCCTCGCTCTGGAGATTTCAGACCAGCTGTCCAGACAGATAGGACGGAGTCGAGCAGAGATTCAGGAAGCTCTCGAATATGGATGGGAGAGACAGCAACAATTCTTAACAGAATTGTCCAAGAAGGGCAGGGAGATCATGGAGAGCCTTGATCCGGAGAAGCCTGTGGTGGTGGTTACGGGCAGGCCCTACAACC
>JAHECH010000580.1 GCA_024641835.1 Deltaproteobacteria bacterium | reverse complement strand
GCCGAGCAGAAGGTCACCGATGGCCGGTTTGCATCCTGAATAACTGTGGCGATGGAATAATGCGAAAAGCAACGCCAATATGCTGCCGTGATCGTTTTCACCGCACAGGAACACTCTCTCCCACGGTACAAAGCAATTCTCGAAAATCACGTAGGAATCCGTTGCACCGGGGACAACGCCCCGATTATAGATCTTGCGCTGGCGCAGGTTATGGATGGTGACGACCTGTTTTACTCCCTCCCAGTCGCCCGGAAGTGCAAAAGATACCGCATAATCCTTATCTTCCTTCCGAAGGGCGCGGGTTGGAACCACCAGGATCTCATCGGCGACCGAAGCTTCGGAAATGTGCAATTTACAGCCGGAAACGATGATGCCGTCTTTTTTCTTCTCCACCACGCGCACATAGGCGTCGGGATCGGGCTGGTCGGCGGGCCTTAGCATGCGGTCGCCTTTGACATCCGTTTGCGCGCAACACCCCACCAGGTCTTCAGTTTGAAAGCGGGCCAGCCACTTCTTGAAGTTTTCGTGATACTCGGTGTTTCCTTTGTTCATTTTATCCGCTTCAAAGGAAACGGCATAGATGGCATTGGAGGCATCTATCCCCATGCAACGCTGTATGCACCCACCGACCTTGCGGCAGAGGAACCTGGTCATGTCCTGCTTCTTGTGAAGATCCTCCGTGCTCTGGTGGATATGCGTGAAACGGCTGATGGTGTTGCCGGTCAAATGGGACTTGGCGGTCAACAGGTCAGCATTTTCGGGCTTGGCCGCCTGATCGAATGTGGTGCCGATTGTGTTGATACAATCCATCTGCATTTCGTCCGCACGGTTTATCTTGTCGCCATTCACGTAAATATTATGGCGCATCTTCCTTAAACCCTCGATGTACTGCTCCTTGGTTCTCATTAAGTCGTCTCCTGTCACTTTCTTTGAGAAACCTGGACTCTTCTCTCCCAGGTTCTAATGAGCCAGAAGGAATACACGATGGCCGCCCGCCAGGATGGCATCAACCTGGAGAGGTCCGTCTTCACGGAAGCTCTAGAGCCCTCCGAATGAATCATCTTCAATCTCCAACGCTGCGGGGCTGGCCGCCTGAATCGACTCCATCTTCCCTCTGGTGGTGGGAAGGACCGTATCTATGAAAAACAGAGCGGTTTTTAGCTGTCCTTTGTAGAAGGGGACATCCCTCCGATTGGCCCCTTCGATCTTCAGAGCCGCCAATTCCGCCCTCCACAGGAGCATCCAGGCCATGATCACATCTCCCATGGCGTGAAGGAGCGGCAGGGAATGGGCAAAGGCGACCTTAAAGTTCGGGGACATCGCGAGGCTGCCGATTTTCTCGGCAGTCTCTCCGAGCATATTGGCGGAGGCTTCAACCTTGGCGGCCATACCTTCCAGCCCGGGAACACCCTTGGCTCTGGCAACCGTCTTGTGAATTTCGCCGAGCAGATGCATGAAAACTGCGCCGTTCTGTTTCCCCAATTTTCGCGCCAGGAGGTCCATCGCCTGTATGCCGCTGGTTCCTTCATAGATGGTCGTGATCTTGCAGTCCCTTGCATACTGCTCCACCAGGTAATCCTTCGTGTACCCGGCGCCGCCAAAAACCTGGATCGCCTGGATACAGACCTCGTGCCCATGGACGCCCAGGTAGTCCTTGATGAGGGGGGTCAGCATGCTGTAGAGATCTTCATAGAGCCGGCGCTCTTCTTCATCTTTTGAAAAAGACGCCTTGATACCGCATGTGGTGACATAATGAAAGAAACTTCGCATCGCTTCCACGTGAGACTTCATCCAGAGGAGGTTCCTACGCACATCCGGATGTTGGATGATGGGGACCGAAGGCGCGCTCGGATCGCCGGAATACTGCAGATCCCGACCCTGAACGCGCTTGCGGCCATAATCAAGGGCGAGAAGGTAGGCTGCCGATGCGTAAGAGAGGGCCTGGAGCCCCACGCTCATGCGGGCGCCGTTGATCATGTTGAACATGATCTTCATCCCCTGGCGCTCTTTCCCCAGCAAGAAGCCGATGCATTTGCCCTTGGCACCCAGAGTCATGCTGCAGGTGGCGCTCGCTGTGATTCCGTGCTTTTTTTCTATTCCTTCGCACATGATGTCGTTTCGCTCGCCCAAGGTGCTGTCGGGGTCCACAAAGAATTTTGGGACGATGAAGAGCGAGATTCCTTTCGTTCCGGGCGGATCCCCTTCGATACGCGCCAGGACCGGGTGGATAATATTCTCCACAAGGTCATGCTCTCCGTTGGTGATAAAAATCTTGTTCCCCGTGAGAGAAAAGGTCCTGTTTTCATTCCTGACAGCCGTCGTGGTCAGAGCCCCCACATCGGAACCCGCTTCCGGTTCGGTGAGCAACATGGTTCCGCCCCACTTCGCAGAGGTCAAGTTTTTGACATAGGCCGCCTTTTGCTCCGGTGTGCCGTATTTATGGATCATATCCGCGGTGCCGTTTCCCATGGTCGCATAACTGTACAGAGCCCAGCTGGCTGAAAAAAAGTACTCGGCAGCGGCTGCCGCTATGAACGGGGGGGCACCTTGCCCACCCATCTCTTCCGGTACGCCGAGGTTATTCCAGCCTCCTTCTAAAATCAGGTCGTAGACACGGTGAAAACTATCAGGGACTCTCACGACGCCGTTTTCAAAACGAAGCCCTTCCCTGTCTCCTTCCGCGAGGGTAGGGAGCAGTTCTTTGACCGCCAGTGTCCGCGCCTCCGTGAGAATCATATCGCACATCTTGCGGTCATACCCGCCGTAAGGGCCGGACTTGAGATAACCCTCTCCGTTCATCTGCTCCCAGATGACAAAGTCCTGATCCCGTTTGTCTGCCAACTGCTGCGTCATCTCTCAGGAACTCCTTTTCTGCCCGCCCTTTCGGGTGATCACACCAGAACGGAAAAGGTTACCAGCCGTAATCCTCTCTCTCAACGACTGTAGCCACCCCTTGGCCGCCGCCCACACAGGCGTTGGCGCACCCGTAGCGCCCGTTCTTTTCATTCAGGATACGGGAAACGGTCCCCACCAGGCGGATCCCCGTGGCGCCAAGGGCATGGCCGATGGCAATGCCCCCTCCCATGACGTTGACCCTTTCAGGCTCCAGCCCCAACTCTTTGATGCAGTTCAATGCGACAATGGAGAAGGCCTCATTGATCTCCCAGTAGTCGATATCGGAGGGCTTCAGGCCGATCTTTTCAAGGGCCATCTTGCTGGCCGGAACCGGACCGACTCCCATGATAGTAGGATCCACCCCGGCGAAGCCGATGGATCGGATGGTTGCGAGCGGTTTGATTCCCTTTTTCTTTGCCGTTTCCTTGGACATGAGCACCATGGACGAGGCAGCGGCATTGAGAGGAGATGAATTCCCTGGCGTAATGACGCCGTCCTTTTTGAAGGAGGGCTTCAGTTCGGCCATACCCTCCGGGGTGGCGTCGGTACGAACGGCCTGGTCCCTGTCGACTGTCATGACGGTGCCGTCCGCCTGCTCCGCTTCGATGGGCAGGATCTCGCCGGCGAAGAAACCGTCAGCCTGGGCCTTTGCCGCCCTCTGGTGTGAACGTGCCCCCCAGCGGTCCATCTCTTCCCTGGTAAACTTCGTCTGGGAAAAAAGCTTCTCTGCGGTAAGCCCCATGTTCACCGTGGTCATCATATCCCAGTGCTTATAGGAGGGGGACAAAAAGAGGGTCATGTTGGGGGCTACGAGACCCTTGTCCGTCGTGTAGCCGCCCATGGGTATTCGGGTC
>JAHECH010000579.1:1106-3750 GCA_024641835.1 Deltaproteobacteria bacterium | reverse complement strand
CCAGGATAATAGTTTAGAAGAGAAGAGACTTCAAGAATCAGGTCTGCGACCGCTTGGGGGCCGCGGGAGAATATGCCATCCACAGACAGAACCTCGGCCCCTGTGGCAAGAGTCTGGCGAAGCTTCGTAGACGGACTGCCCGGTTCCAGGAGGATGAGACATTCCAACTGGGATGCAGCGCTGTAAGCGGATATGGCCGCGGCCGCATTTCCTGAAGAAGCGCTAATCACACCTCTCTTTCCTGCTTCGAGGGCCAATGCAGCGGCGAGGGCTGCGCCTCGGTCCTTGAAAGAGCCGCTCGGATTACAACCCTCATGTTTGAAATAGAGATGGTTGAGGCCGAGGGCTGGCCCAATCCTTCGGGATGGAATGAGAGGCGTGTTCCCTTCTCCAAGGTAGGGAACAGCCTCTGTTACGGGGAATAGAGGTCGATAGCGATCAATGCCAGGACCTGGATGAATCTGCGTGAGCTTTCTCATCACTTCAACAGGATAGAAAGGGCGTAGGATTCCTCTGCACCTGGGGCATCGGCCCAGGGTGCCTATGAGAGCTTCATTGTTACATTCAGAGCAAAAGACCTTCATGTCTGACCTTGGAACCATGGCAGAGGATAATTCTCCTTTTCGAGTGACAAGAAATTTCCTCGAGCCCAGGCTGAAGGAAGGAGAGATAAGACTTGTTTAGCGAGAGAATATATTCGAAGGGCTTCTTGAGGGCAAACAATAAAATGGATAAAGAATCCATCTAAATTGAAGCTTGAAAACCAAAAGGGCTTCTGTTATAAAGATCTATAGTAATCATGTACTAACTTACATGATAAAATCATCATGATGTATTTGGCACCAGCGCATTGTTTTGTCAATACCCATGATCAGTCCTTCACAAGATCACGTCGGAGTTGGCGAAAAACTGAAAAATCATCTCCCTGTTCTCTCAGCTGACTTTTACCCATAAGTGGGGTTACTGGACACAGGGGGTACGGATTGGGGGTCGTGGGGGTCTCTTTCAAAATGAGGAAACGAAGATAGACCGGTAAAGAGTATGCAAAAAGGGGGCAGCGAAGGTGGGCGGCGAGGTTTCATCAGTCATTCCCATGCACGGATTTGGATGGCTATTCCCGGGAAGCCCTCCGCCCGCCTCGACCATCACCGAAAACTGGTCACCAGGCAGCGTTTCCTTCGTTTCTCTATTTTGAAAGAGACCCCCGCGGCCCCTCAGGCGTTTCTGGTACCCCTGTGTCCAGTAAAAAAATGTGGGACATAGTCAGGTTCTGCTAGGGAGGTGGGGCATGTTGAGAAGGCATCAAACATAGAGGAGGTTTCGCCCCGTGACTCAATGGACATTTCTTACCAACTATGCCCTAGTGCTCAGCCTCATAGCCAAGAACCCGACCATCACCGCTCTTGAAATGGCTATGGCGATAGGGATCACTGAGAGGGCAGTGCGAAAAGTCATTGCTGAGCTTGCCCAGATCGGATATATCAGCAAGAATAAGGAGGGGAGAGGCGTCAGGTATCACGTCAACAGCAGTATGCCGCTCCGGCATCCTACCCATCGCGAAGTCGCCGTAGTCGATTTTCTCAAGGCCTTGGGCTGGAAAAAGAGAAAGGAACAAAAAAGAGGGAAATGATTTTTTTCTGAATCTGTGCCTACGTACGTATAATAAAGATTATGACAGTCCAATATGAAAAACTGCCTGTGATCATTGATTCAAGAGGGTTTGTCTTCGAGCCTATTGCTCCGAGTGGCTTGCCTCGGCAAAGAAACGTCCATGTGGTGATCAGTGAGCCGGGCGTCGTTCGGGGGAACCACTACCACATGCGAGGCGAGGAGACGCTGGTGGCGATGGGTCCGGCGCTCGTGTGTTTTCGTGAAAACGGTATTCTGAAGGAAGTCCAAATACACATACGGAATGCCTATCGCTTTGTTTTTCCTCCGGGAGTGCCCCATGCGATCAAGAATTCGAGTGAGGGCTCAAACGTTCTCATCGCATGCAATACTGTTGAACACGATCCACAGCAGCCCGACACGGTGAGAGAGATCCTGATCGAATCGTGACAGGCTGTTGCCCGATGAAATCCGGGCTAGGACATGAGATCTGGAGCGGGCATCGTGAAGAAGAAGACAAAAATTCTGTTCTTGTGCACGGGAAATTCGTGCCGGAGCCAGATGGCTGAGGCCTGGACACGGAATTTGCATGGAGATCAGTTCGATGCCTATTCGGCGGGGATTCAACCGAAAGGCTTGGACCCGGGGGCGGTCAAGGTCATGGCGGAGGCGGGAATCGATATTTCAGGACAGAGGTCAAAGGATATCGATTCCCTGGAAAATATCGACTTCGATTACGTCATCACCTTATGTGACAATGCAAGGGAATCCTGCCCTTACTTCCCTGCAAAGACGAGGGTGATGCACCGGGGCTTCGATGATCCTCCGAGGCTCGCAGCGGGCGTAGCTGATGAAGACCAGGCTCTCCCTCATTACCGACGCGTTCGGGATGAGATCAGAGCGTTTGTGGAGAAGTTTCCCGAGGTGTTGGAAGAGCCGTAAACCGTGGACGCATTCTGTTTGTCGCTCCCAAGTATCTCGCCGATTTGTTCTGATTCAAAGTTGACGGCTTCGTAAAAAGTCCATCTGCGGCGTT
>JAHECH010000579.1:0-1082 GCA_024641835.1 Deltaproteobacteria bacterium | reverse complement strand
GTGCTCGTATTTATGATCAATCAGTATGATCGGTAATGATTTGGCCAGGGCAAATGAAAGATACCCCGTGACCGGAAAGTACCCCAATCATCACACTTTCGATAATCGGATGATTTACCTCTTTCTCAGAGCGCCATCTGACCAGGAAGCTGGCGCCGGGTCCTCCTCTCTTGTCGTATTCCTTGATATAGAAATAGGTTGAAGCCAAGGGTCTCAATTCTATTGGTTGTTTGACGAAAGACTCAATCATCTTCCCATCCGAGTCATAGTAGTCCGCCTTGAGTATCGTGATCGCATACTTCGGATCCGTGTTGCGCAGGCTCAACACCGCAGCGAGTTGAAGTGGAACAGCCTTAGGGCCGGTATATATGTTGGAATAGATAGGCACATATACCGTTTCACCGGATGAAAGCTTTTTGTCGCCACTCGCCTGACCATCCCATGGAAAGAGAGTTATGAAAACAGTAATCGCGAGCAGAAACATGGTCGAGGGTAAAGGTCTTTGCGCAGGCATAAGGCAATCCTCCTTCCCGCTATTGTTGAAGACAATCACCGCCACGGTCGATCTGATGCCCACAGCGACATGTCTGATCAATGACCAGATCTGAGCCACCAAGATGCACCCTCTACCCTTTCTCTCTTTCCACCCTACAGAGGAGCGCTGTGTGAGGCCAGCTTCCAATCTCTGGGCTGCAGAATTCTGGATCGTCCGGACAAAGCATGTTCGCATTGGAGGCGAAGACTCCGAATAATGCGGGCTGTGATATAGGTTTCTCGGGGAACCACCACCCATGCTGCGCATCGGCCATGCGCGGGTCAACGGCATCGGACAGATGCAGCCGCATCCGAATCTTCCCCATGGGCGTCACCACGTTAACCCACTCACCTTCTCCGACACCAAGGGCGGCCGCTGTTTCAGGATGCAACGCGATCAACGGATCAGGCCATTTTTTCCTCACTGTCTCAAAATGACGCTGTTCGGAATGATACACGGGCATGAAACGGCTCCCCGTGATGAGCACGAGAGGAAACTGTCTGCTCCATTCGGGCTTGCTGAGAGGGCTGTGAGGAGGCTCCTTGTA
>JAHECH010000578.1 GCA_024641835.1 Deltaproteobacteria bacterium | reverse complement strand
GGCGGATGAACCACCGAAACACCTGTCCGTAGGAATCACGCTGGCAGTGATAAACGATAGCGTTCGGTACAAAGACGGTTCTGGAGACCTCAGACATTCGGAAGAAAAAATCCTGATCCTCCCCTCCCCACCTCAGAAATTCATCAAAGCTCCCAATTCGGCGTGCCAGGTCAGCTCGAAAAGCGCAGTTTCCCGTCGAGATCAAGCTGGTTTCGATGATCTTGCCATCGGTTTCCAAGTATCTGGAGAGGCTGCCCGCCGGAAAGCCAAGAAGGGATATGCCCTTTCCAATTTCATTGAGCTCGCGTAGGTCAGGTAACATAGCTCCGCCGACAGCTCCGACGCTCTTTTCCTGAAAGGGCTGAAAGATATTGTCGAACCAGTCTTGAGAAGGCAGGGCATCGTCATCGATGAAAATGACAATGGAACCTTTTGCTTTCTTCAAGCCTAAGTTTCTCACGTATCCGAATCCGAGTCCTCGCTCCGGAATAGGGCAATACTTGACCCGCTCTTCTCGAATCGGCTGAGGTGTATCCGTCTCTTCAATAACAATGATTTCAAGATTCATGTCCGAGGGAAGACAGGATAGCACCGCATCAAGGGTTCGCAACATGGATTCATGACGGCCCTTGGTGGGTATGACAATGGAGGCGATGCATGCCTCCTCTTGGGTCGCGGATTCTGTCGTTCCTTCCAGTGGATGAGACACAGATTGAAAAAGTTTTTGATTCATTGTGGTTTGAGAATCTCCCTCACAGTATCGCGGACAAGCCTCGTGACGGTCTGTTGAGAGTAAGTTTCCTTAGCTAAATGCAGCACGGCGGAGCCCAGTCGCTTTCGTTCCTTTTCATGCCTCATGAGTCGTATACAGGCTGAAGCAAAATTCTGAGGTGTGTCGGCAATCAGGCAGTTTTGATCATGGTACAATTCCAGACCTTCAGCCCCCACGGTAGTGGTGATAATGGCTTTTCCAAGGGGAAAGACATCAAATAATTTAGACCGGATCCCGGAGCCGAGACGCATGGGCAAGATATACAATCCCGAAGCTGCTATGGCTTCGGCCAGGTCCTGAACGTAGCCTTTTACTTCGATATTCCCATGGTGAATAAGGCTTTCGATCTCGGGAACCGGGTTCCGCCCGACGATCTTCAATCTCGCATCCGGCAGTTCCTCAAGAACTAAAGGTAGAATTTTCTTGGTGAACCATAGTATGGCATCAATATTAGGCTTGTAGGACATGTCGCCCGTAAAGATCATGACCTGCGAGTCCTCGGAGACTCCCAGGGCGTCAGGTGGAACATCCTTTGCCAAGATGCCGCTTGGTATCGGCCAAATCCGGCTCCGAGGAGCCAGATGCGTGAAATATCCGGCGTCAAGGGAAGAGACGGTCACGATGTTTTCGACCTTGGGCACATAACGCCACTCACCACCCCTGGCGGCGCGCCACTGCAGCCACCTCCAGATTTTCATTGTCCCGGATGTGCTTTCGTGGATGCGTTTCGCGCCCTCTGAAGTGCCCCAGTAATCGACCACCAGGGGCACTTTGCTCTTCCAGGGCATGGCATAGCGGATGAGGTACGGGGTTTCGAGCCATACCAGATTTGGGCCGTAGCTGTCTAAGGCCTGGTCGAAGAAGGCTTTCTCGATGGCACGATACCGCAGATTCGACATAGTCAAAAGCATCGTGAGGCGCTCTCTCCACAGTTGGCAATTCCTCAGGGGCGGGGGATAGAATGGGTCGAGAAAAATATTTCGATCATGGGCCCAAGAAAGAGTAGCCTTAGGAACCTCTGAAGCAATGAAAGAGACCTTCACCCTGGAAAACTGAGAGAGCGCCTCGATCAGGGAGGCCATTCGCATTTGGCCTCCCGCTCTGATCGGGAAAGGCACATCAGGGCACAGGACCAGGATTTTAGGCCGTTCATTCACACGCATCCTCCTGCGGGAAGCGCTTCAAGAAGTGTTTGGCAAGAATCTTCGTCAAGCTTCGCTCTGTTCAGTGTTTTCATAAGCAGAAAGCTCGATATCTAACCGAACCCCAAAGGCGCCCTGCGGTCATTGAAGCTGATTTCGCAATGAGCAGCAAAGGAATCACGAGACGGTTCTTCAAACTGAGATTTATGGATTCCCTCTTGGCCATGACTCCTGCTCTATAAAACAAAAAGGCAAAGTATGCGGGCATCAAAGCCAGAAACGGCGGGTACAGCAAGGACAGGACAACGATACCCACCACTTTCTTGTCAGCAGAGCCCAGGTTGATCCACGCTCTCAAAGGAAGCCGGGTAGCCCTCAGAGAAGTGCCGCCCAATTCAATCAAGAGATATCTCTTGAAGTGCTTGGAGAGCAGGAAGGGGTGGCTTTCCCCAAAATGAAAGGCCTGTCTGCACGTGCTGATCACATCACTCCGGTGAACGTGGTAAACGATTCCTGAGGGGATATACTTGATGCAGTGGCCGCTCCTGTAAATTCTGGCACACAGATCGTGATCCTCCCCAAATGATCGTGATTCGTCAAACCCGCCTAACTTCTCGAACAAATCCCTTCTGACCGCGAAATTGGCGGTGGCGAATCCACCGGCATTGAGAGAAAAGGAATCATAAATCTTTTCCTTCGGTCCTCCTCTGAGTGTGAACAGGGCATGAAAGGTCTCTACGCTGCTCGTGGACCTGGATCCTACAATTTTGCCCGCCACGGCTCCAATGAAAGGCTTGTTAAACGCCTGCGATACATCCCGTAACCAGTGCTCATCCGGGATACAGTCCGAATCGGTGAAGGCTATGATGTCACCCCTTGCGCTCCTGACCCCCGTATTTCTGGCAGAAGAAGGGCCTTGCTTGGGTTCGACTAGGTAGGAGCATGTGCCCGGATGTCCCGCCGCGAACTGTTTCGCAATGAGCGCAGAGCCATCTTTTGAGTTGTTGTCGACCAGAATAACCTCCAGGGGTTGAACGCTTTGATCGACAATACCCCTCAAACTAAGGGGCAAGACTCTCTCAGCATTATAAAATGGAATAATGACGCTGATTCTCGGGGTGCTCATTCCTTTCCCAATCACCTCGTATAGGTGTGCGGCTTATCTCCGCGGATGAACAATAATGGCGGTTGGGGATCTCATGCAGCTCGGCTTCAATTTTGATGTTCACCTGCCGTCTTCCATGGCCATTTTTAATGTTTCGAAAAGTGTGCTCGCACTCCTTTCCCAGCTAAAATCCCCGACACGTCGAGCACCCCATGCTCTCCATTGCTCTTCCATCTGGGAAGACTCGGAAAATTCGCATAGCTTATCAACAATTCCGGATTCATCTTGCGGATCAACCAGCTGGCCTTCCTTTTGTAACACTTCCCGCAGCGAACCTCTATTGCTGGCTAAGATCGGAAGTCCGGAAGCCATGGCTTCGAGGAGGGGAATTCCGAACCCTTCATACCAGGAAAGGTGCATCAGGAGTCGAGCCCGCCTGAAGAGGACCCATCTTTCCTCTCCGAGCCAGCCAGTGAAAACCACACGATCTGATGCACCCTCTGAAACAACTAGGTTCTCATAGTAGCCATCAGGCTTATGGCTTTTGCCCACCATGACTAGCTGCCAGTCGCGGCCTGTCTTTTGTATGAAACGGGAAAAACACCTTATTGTTCCTTCTGTGTTTTTGTTAGGGGATAAGGCTCCTACATAAAGAATGAAAGGTTTGGTAATGCCTAACCTGGTCAACGTCCGAAGGTCCAAGGCATCCTCTTTGGGGGGAAATGGACGGCCGGG
>JAHECH010000577.1 GCA_024641835.1 Deltaproteobacteria bacterium | reverse complement strand
TTCTTCTCCTTCCATGAGGCCTTCGATGGTGGTGACCTCAGTCCCTTCAGCTTCGAGGGCCAAGGTCAGGCATGCATAGCGCGCAACGCCATCGATCAGCACGGTACATGCCCCGCACTCGCCGCGCTCACAGCCTATTTTCGTTCCAGCGAGGCCCAGCTTTTCCCGGAGCACATAGAGCAGCGACCATCGGGACTCCGCCAGGAGAGTGTAAAAATCTTTGTTCACCTTGAGGGTGATTTTCTGCATGGTTTCAGGCTCAACGACTCTCGCTTCTGCCGGGGTGAACGCCAAAAGGGAGTTTGATGCGGCCACTGCTGCTGCACCAGCACCCATGCTTTTTATGAAGCCCCGGCGCGTCACACCCTGATCAGGTTTGGTATCCCTGTCGTCACTTTTTCTTTTCATGGCCTCTCTCCTTCATGACATGAAATGCTCCCCTGTCACTCTGAATCAAATCCTTCTTTCTGCGCATTTTGCGCATAGGATACACCCGCAACGTGTCCTGTCAAGAGCAGCGGGTTGCCCTGATTCACCATCAAGGCATCATCTGCGGCGTTGCCTTCGCTCGCTCCTCCTTGCGGCGTATTGCCACATACGCCTCAGTCGTCGCTCCTCGGCGCCTTGCATCTGACGCCTTGCTGATGATCAGGAATTGCTCGAAACCCGCGTCCCGCGAAGAGTCCTGGAATTAGGCGGTGGATCAGGGGTTGCTGAGAAAAACCCTACGCTTCTCTGTATTCTCCGTGTCTCCGTACAGGCTTTCAACTTAACCAATCCGGCTGACAACCGGCCGAGAATGCTTAAAATCTTGATAGGGCTGCAGGCCTTGGATTCTGAATTTTGAAAGTAGAATGCCCTCGATAAGGAGTACAAGCCATGATAAAGCAAGATCCTAACGCGTTGCGTGTCGCTACCTTTGCTGGTGGGTGTTTTTGGTGTGTCGAGGCGGACTTTGAAAAGGTCCCCGGTGTTGTTGAAGTGATCTCCGGCTATACGGGGGGGCACAAGGAGAACCCGACGTACGGAGACGTTTCAGCCGGAGCCACAGGCCACCTGGAAGCGGTGCAGGTGATCTACGACCCTAACAAAATCACCTACAAGAAACTCCTAACTGTTTTCTGGCGGCATGTGGACCCCTCTGATCCGGGCGGACAGTTTGTGGACAGGGGATCTCAGTATCGGAGCGCCATCTTTTACCATGATGAGGAGCAGAAGCGCCTTGCAGAAGAATCGAAAAATGAGCTCAGTGAATCCGGGCGCTTTGATAAGCCCATTTCGACGGAGATCATTCAATTCGAGAAGTTCTATAAGGCGGAAGACTATCATCAGGACTATTACAAAACCCATTCTGCTCGTTACAAATTCTACCGCTGGAACTCAGGCCGCGACCAGTTCCTGCAGGAGGCCTGGGGCGATGAAAAAGACGAACGTGCAGTCCCCTCGGCTCACGCGAAATATACCAAGCCGAGGGACGAGGAATTGCGCAAGAACCTGACGCCGCTTGAGTACGAAGTGACCCAGTTGAACGGTACAGAGCGAGCTTTCCATAACGAATACTGGGACCATAAGAGAGAAGGAATCTATGTGGACATCGCTTCAGGTGAGCCGCTCTTCAGTTCACTGGACAAGTACGATTCAGGGACAGGCTGGCCAAGTTTCACCAAACCTCTTGAGCCTGCAAACATCGTGGAAAATGAGGACCGCAGCCTTTTCACCGCTCGCACCGAGGTGAGGAGCAAATATGGCGATTCCCATCTCGGGCACGTCTTCACGGATGGTCCTGCACCTGCGCGCCTGCGATACTGCATGAACTCAGCCGCGCTTCGCTTCATTCCAAAGGAGGACTTGGAAAAAGAGGGATACGGCGAGTACGCGAGCCTCTTTAAATGATGAATGTCGGACGATGTCTCGAAATGGTTTAACCTTCATGACTTCGTAGATAGTCGTCAAAGTGGACGGCACAGTAAAAAGCTCCAGATGCAAGGCGCGCGAATCTTGAGGAATGAAGCGTACATAGAAGTACGCTGCAATGACGAAAGATGAAGCGCAACGCCGCAGATGGACTTTTTACGAAGCCGTCAACCTTGAGTTGAGAGGGAAAGATAGCCGTCAGGCGCCAGGCTGGTCGCCAGCATCACCATATTGATCTCGCGGTGCGCTTTCCAGGCGCCGGATTCTTCGTTGCTCGGGTCGAGCCAGAATGTTTCAATTTCTTCGGCCAGTCGTGTATACCGCCTCAGACTTTCAATCTTTGGATGCACCGGGTGCCGCTTGCCGAAAAGACCAGGATTCCTTTCAACCCATCCTTGCAGTCTTTGTACGGATCGCAGTCCAATGGACAATCCCAGTTCCCGGAAAGCAAGACGGTAATCAACAGGAGACATCAGCGGACTTGTTCTTGCAAAATACTCCAGACCCCGCAGGGAAGATTCCAGCAGAGTCATGAGCAAATCGTGTCTTCCAGAGCGCCTATCGAGGCTTAGTTGTGCCACCTTGTAGGCATCAGACAAAAGGCCGCCAATGCCGAGCGGGTCGTTTGTGTCCCAGGTCTTTCCTTCACATATCCCGGCCATGTCAGCGATCTCCGATCCGAGATCCTGCCATGCTGTTTTTTGATCGTTCCCCGCTGCAGTCGCCTGAAGCTGTTCGTAGGTGATCAACCCGTCCAGAGGATCATGCTGTCCCATGGAGGGAACGAGTGAACGGGACAGGTCTATGCTCATTTTCCAGTACATTCGTTTCCGGCTGCCGGGCGATGGGAGATAGGTGAACCTGGCATGGGCTGTTTTTGCCATTTCTATGGCCCATGCATTATAGGCAGGATTCCCTGTGACGCGGCTGACGCGATTGAGAGCATGCATCCACTTTGTGAGGTAATGGTAATACTGCCCGTCCCTATCCCATTCCAGATATTCATCATAGGTTTCCCCAGGGTTCCGCTCCCTCATTCCTTTGCCGATTCTCAATCCTCCTATGGTAGGATGCCTTTTGCCTTCCTCCTCACTGAGCCCGCTGATCCACCCGCTTCGCGGATCGTCCTCACGGTGCCGGCCGAGTACTTGATGAACCTGATCAACGAGGCGTAAAGCGAGATGCTTATATTCTTCGTCCCCGGTTTGACGAAAGAGTTCCAGAAAGTTGCACACGCCAAAAGCATCGGTCCACAGGTAGCGCCGTGGAATCTTCCCGGCCGGCGGAAGCCCGGTCAGATCCGCAAATTCCATCATGATCTCACGGGCCGTTGACACTCCCTTTCTCCCTTCATCCGATCAAGACGAAAGATGCTTCTCTCGTCCGAGGAGAGAGCCTCATAGAAGATAACCTAGCCCCCACACTTGCCCTGTGCACTTTGCTGCTGAACGAGAAGCTCAAGGTCTTTATCATAATACAGGACCTCAGCCAGGATCTTCGCATTGTTGAACCACGAAGTAAACAAGGCTCTCTTCTCAACTTCATTGGAGGCATCGGCAAGAACCTTTTCGTCTAGGTATGTATTGATAAGAAGCTCTGTCTCCAATTTCTTTTTGAAATAATCCAGTCCGATGCCGTTCTCCTGGAGAGCGGCCTTGAAACCTTCCAATTCTTTACCGCTCTTCTGGACAGCCCTTTGGAGCCCGTTTTCGACCATCGCAGGTTCTACTTTGAAACCGGCCTTGGTGATCTCCTGCATCATAACCCCCTCCTCGATCAATCTTGATGCGATCTGGGCTCGAAGGCTATCCACCAGAGCTTTTCCCCGGGCACTTGAAAGGACCTG
>JAHECH010000576.1 GCA_024641835.1 Deltaproteobacteria bacterium | reverse complement strand
GGGCGTCATCAACCGGATCACGCACTGCTTCTCCGCATTGAGAAATTTACTGAAACCCTTTGCGAACTGCTTGTGTAGGGGAGGGAGCCATGTCCAGTGGGAGAGGACCTGTCCCACGCCCTGCTTCTCAAGGACACGGAAATAGGGGGTTGAAAGCAGCGACTCTGTCCTCACCTCCACGTGATATCTCCCGTCCCTTGGTATGAAAGCAAAGAATTGATCAAGGGCCTCCGCGTATTGTGCCACAGGCATTCTCTCTTCCTTGACCTGATATTGCTGCTCGAAGATGAACCCCTTGATCGCGTTGCCAAGGATTTCCAGCGCAGGCTCGTAGAAGTGACGGGTGAAGAGGTCGGGGTTGAGGTAATCGGGATTCTGCCCCAATTTGCCCCCCTTCCAGAGTTTCTGTGCAAAAATCACCTGAGGGACCTTCAGGATAAGGCGGTCCCTGTCCATCATGTGCCTCCGGTAGGTTTCAAGGGCATGATAGTTGTGAGTCGGCTTTAGGTCCTTGTCCAGGAGGAGCGCATAGAAAGTGAAATCCAGTTCAAGAACGGAGAAGTGCTGAAAATACTCCTCCACGCTTTCCACTGGCAATACCCTCTCTGTGAGAGATCGACCTGCGACTGTTTTGGGCCTTTTTGAGACCTTGTCTTTATACCTCTCCCTTGAGTAGATCTGGCCGATCCAGCCTTCATACCTGTCGCTTGCCGTACCCAAGCAAACCTTGGGGTGGAGGTCCCGGAATAAGAACGTTTCAATGAGTTTCTGCTGCTGATCTGACATATGAATGGGCAGGGTCCCCGACGTTTTCGCTTACGAGGTCAAACGGAGCTTCTGCCCGACAGTAATGCGGGAGCCCTGGATACGGTTGATCCTCCGCAGAACATCGACAGGAATCCCGGTCTTACTCGAAATGCGGGCGAGGCTATCTCCCGGTCGAACTACATAATATGTCTCTGAAAGCATTTCTTCGCCTTTGTGGGGCGGCCGGACTGGCTGGTTCAGAACTTCCACGGTTTTTGTCCCAAGTCCTACGGGCACCCTCAGCGTATAGGACCCTGGAGGTAGTTCATAGCCCAGGATCTCGGGATTGAGTTCCTTGATGGCTTTGAAGTCAATGCCCAAGGCGAGTGCTACTTCCGTGATGTGGATGGGTGTTTGGATATTCACGGGCACAGCCTCTGAATCGATCGGCTTGTAGATTCTCGCCTTATCGATGATGTAGCCATATCTCTCGGGATTTTCGAGGATGAGTTTGATGGCAGCAATGCGGAAGATGAAGCGCTCCGTCTCACTGGAAAGGACCAATCGATAGAAGTCTTTCACCTTCTGTTCCTCTATTTTCTTCTTGATCCGGATTTCTCCGGAGTTGTACGCAGCGAGAGCAAGACCCCAGGAGCCAAACATTTCCTTCAGGTTCTGAAGGTATCTGAGAGCTGCATCAGTGGAACGCTCAAAGTTCAACCTCTCGTCCACCCAGCGGTCTGTGCGAAGTCCGTGTTTGAGGCCGGTCTGTGCCATGAACTGCCATGAACCAAGGGCGCCTGCCGATGACCTGACGTTAGTGACGAGAGAGCTTTCAGCCACGGCGACATACTTCAAATCATCAGGCATGCCGGTTTGTCTAAGTTTCTGCTCAAGGATAGGGAAATACCGGCCTGAACGCTTAATCCACATGAAAACCTGAGCCGGATCCCACGCAGTGAAAGTCAACTCGCGATCGAGCCTTTCCAGCACCGCCTGATTGTCGAGAGGCATGGGCTCACCGCAAATGCTCAAGGTTTTTGGGAGCGGGAAATCACGGAAGACCGGCTGCATTCCCTCGCCTGCGCCGTAGGCGGATGCGGACCCGAAAATTGCGCTTCCACAAAAAGAAAGAAGAGCAACATAGGCTAGCAGGATCATTCTCTTTTTCATAAAAATCCAGTCACTCCTTGATCTGTTTGAAAGCTCAGCAAAAGGCGAATTGCGTCAGCCCGGCATCGTAAGATTTTACGGCAGAGGGGTCAATAGAAAAGGGCGATTTTTCAGTTGAGGTTTCTGGAACCATGTCATATCGTGCTCTCCTGCAAAAAAAAAGGGGAGATAAAGGTTCTCACCCCTGTAAAAGGCAGAGCATTCCCGTTGAGGCGTTCAGAGGAGTCACTCTCAAATCGCATTTCCATGAGGATAGGAGGTAAGGGTATGGGAAAAAGATGTTTTAGCGCTGTTCTCGTGTTTCTCGTGATCGGTTTTCTTACGCCTTGGAGTGTGAGGGCGGCCGCCAAGGAGTTCACTTTCGGTATGCTCCTTGTCGGTCCATACAACGATCAAGGCTGGAGCCAGGCTCATTATGATGCAGGCCGTTACGTCGAAAAAAAGGTGCCCGGGGCTGCGATGATCTATATTGACAAAGTAAACCCGGCAGACCGACCCGGAGTCACTGTCCCGCAACTGGTGGATGACCTTGTGTCCAAGGGAGCCAAGCTCATCATCGCCAACTCGGATGACTTGAAAGATGGCGCCAGGGAAGCGGCCAAGCAGCATCCCAAGACCTATTTCATTCATGTCTCCGGCGATGACGTGCTGACAGGAAAAGGGACCCCCAACCTTGTCAATATCATGGGCAAGATGGAGTATGGAAAGATGATCGCTGGGTTTGTGGCTGCCCTGACCACAAAAACAGGTAAGATCGGGTACCTGGGCCCTCTGGTCAACGAAGAGACCCGCCGGCTTGCTTCGTCAGCCTATCTGGGAGCACGGTATGCATGGGAAAAGGTGCTCAATAGGAACCCGAAGGATCTCGTCTTCCAGGTCACATGGATCGGCTTCTGGTTCAACATCCCCGGCGTGACCGCAGATCCGACCCAGGTGGCTCAAAACTTCTTCAACAGCGCTCACGACGTGGTCATCTCCGGTATCGACACCACAGAGGCTCTGGTAGTGGCCAGGCAAAAGAGCCAAGAAGGAAAAGAAGTGTGGGCCATTCCCTATGACTATAAGGGCGCCTGCTCGGGCGCGCCTGAAGTTTGTCTCGGCGTTCCGTACTTTAACTGGGGCCCCGAATACGTTCACTTCGTGAAAGAGGCCATGGCAGGGAAGTGGAAAAGCCAGTGGTTATGGTATGGCCCGGACTGGAAGGACATCAACAATCCGGACACCAGCGCCGTGGGATTCATGCCCGGAGGTGCTCTCTCAAAATCAGCCCGGGCTGCGATGGAAACTTTTATCAAGGGCCTTGGCAGCGGCAAGGTTCAACTGTTCAAGGGGCCTCTCAATTATCAGGACGGCACAGTATTCCTGAAAAGTGGAGATTTGGCCACAGACAAGCAGATCTGGTACATGAGCCAACTCCTCCGGGGGATGACAGGAGAGAGCAAGGCGAAAAAGTAGAGAGCAACGCCCATAATGACCTAACTTGAAAGTCAGCATAAAAAAGGGCGATGAGGATAAGACTCCACGACATCCATAAGCACTACGGGAAAGTGCGCGCCAATGACGGCATCACCATGGAGATCGCCCCTGGAACCATCCACGGGATCCTTGGTGAGAATGGGGCCGGGAAAAGCACGCTCATGAAGATCCTCGCGGGGTATGCGGCCAAAACCTCAGGCACGATTTTCCTTGATGGAAGACCGTCGGATTTGGCTGGGCCATCGCAAGCAACCGAACTGGGCATGGGCATGCTCTATCAGGACCCTCTCGATTTTGCTCCCCTTACAGTGATAGAGAATTTCATGATGGGCTTGGCCCATGGAATAGCTCCGAGTGAAGCCTTCTATCGTCAGA
>JAHECH010000575.1 GCA_024641835.1 Deltaproteobacteria bacterium | reverse complement strand
ATTCTCAAGGCAGATTTCTTTTCCCTTTTTCGCATGATCTTCCGAGGAATTTAGGCAGAGGCTCTTACCGATATCGTGAATGAGAGCGCCGGCGGTGACGACGTCAAGGCGAAGCTTTTCTCCTGCGTCGGCCAGATCCTGCGCCAGAAGAGTGGCGACCTTTTCGACCGTGATGGAATGGGCTTTGATGTTGTCCAGCATCCCATACTTCGCCATGAGAACGAAACATTCCTGAACAGTTGGTATCATATCTCAGATGAGTCCCCAGAAAAGCTTCTTTTCTCAAAAAAACTAAAGGACTCACGCTAAAATGGCAAGTGCTATTTGTGGTGTCGCAGGGATAGTTGACAAGGAGGAAGAATCTCACAAGAATAGGCGAAAAACCCATTGAGCCTGAACGGCTCACCACGACAGGGGCCAAGATGGGAGAAAGAATCCGCAAGTCTTTCTTTCTTCTCGTACTGTTTTCGATTTTGTCGGCGATCCAGACTCCGGATGGACTCCCTCGTTCTGGGGCTCAGGACGAAGACGACGCCCATTTCCGCGGCCTCAGAGAAGCCATGGTCCGGGAACAAATATCTCATCCCCCCGACTATCGCGATCCTGTCAAGGACCCGAGAGTCTTAGAGGCCATGCGTAGCGTTCCCCGGGACCTCTTTGTTCCTCCTTCCAGCATCCGTCTCGCTTACGGCGATTTTCCTATACCCATAGGATATGGTCAAACCATTTCCCAGCCATACATTGTCGCATTGATGACAGAGATGCTCCAAGTAAAGCCGGAGCACAAGGTCCTCGAACTTGGAACAGGTTCCGGCTATCAGGCGGCCATTCTTTCGCAGCTGGTAAAGGAAGTCTACACCATCGAAATCATCAAACCCCTCGCCCTTCAAGCCGAGGAACGACTGAAGAAGCTCCAATATCTCAACGTTCAGGTCAAGGTGGGGGACGGATACTATGGCTGGGAAGAGCATGCGCCGTTTGACCGTATCATTGTCACCTGCGCTGCAACCTTTGTGCCCCCTCCGTTGCTGAAACAGCTCAGGCCGGGTGGCAAGATGTGCATTCCAGTGGGCGCACAATACTCGGTTCAGTATCTCACCATAGTGGAGAAATCAGAAAAGGGCGCCATCACCATGAAAAAAACTCTTCCTGTGATGTTCGTTCCTCTCACTCGAGGTGATGGCGAGCCATGGCAGTGAGAGGTACAATCACTCCCTTGCATGCCTTACTCCTTTTTCTCACATCCGCTTCTGTATTAGCGTATGAAATCCTGCTCATGCGGCTTCTATCCATCAGCCTTTGGTATCACTTTGCTTACATGGTCATCAGCCTCGCCCTGCTCGGATTTGGCGCGGCCGGGTCCCTTCTCTTTCTCACATTCGAGAATACCAAGAGCAATATAGATCAATGGCTTATTGTTTTGGCAGGCGCCACAGCGGTGTCATTTCCGCTTGCCTTCAGCCTGTCGCAAAAAGTGGGCTTAGACCCTCTTCAGCTCATCTGGCAAAAGAGCGAGTGGCCTAAGATGCTGTTCACTTACCTCCTCATGGGTATCCCTTTCTTCCTGGCAGGAGGGATCGTGGGCATGATTCTGACGGGCGCAGGAGAGGGAGTCCACTTCATGTATGCAGCAGACCTTCTGGGCGCGGGAGCCGGGGCTCTGGCGATTATTCCTGCTCTTTACCTCGGTCCGCCGTGGACCTTATTGCCCGTCCTGGGATGTCTCCTCCTTCTTGGTGGAATAATCTGCTCCTTTCGCCTGCCCCATGCTTGGAAAGGGGTGTTGGGGATGCTCATCACAGGCATCCTCGTTGGGATAGCTTACGCCGCTCTTCCCCCTGTGCCCCGGATCCATCACACAAAGCCTCTTCCCATGACACTCGCCTTTCCCGATGCAAAGGTGGAGGCGGAGAACTTTGGCCCATTGGGCATGATCCAGGTGGTCGGGAGTTCCCTTATCAGAGAAGTGCCGGGCCTGAGCCTCAACTTCGGCCTTCAGGGAAGCGGGCCGGTACCGTCGCTTCCTCAACAGAAACTCATCTTTTCGGATGCAGATACCCTCGGCCCGATCACGCGATTCAGGGGTAGCTTGGATGATCTGAAATATTTGGATTTCACGAGCATGGCACTCCCCTATCACATGAGACATCCAGCGAAGGTCCTTGTAGTGGGGGCTGGCGGCGGGAGTGACGTGCTCCTCGGCCTGAGCGAAGGGGCCTCACGGATCGTTGTGCTGGAAGCGAATCAGCAAATTGCGGATCTTCTCCTTGGCCCTTTCGCCGATTTTTCAGGGCATCTTTACTCCAGGCCCGAAGTGCAGCTGGAAGTGAGGGAGGCACGTCAATATCTCCATTCCACCAAAGAGCAATATGATTTGATTCACCTCCCCTTTTTCAGCGCCTTCGGCAGTTCCGCAGGCGGGCTTCAATCTGCCACGGAGAGCTACTTGTACACAACGGAAGCTTTCGAGCTTTATCTCTCAAAACTCAGCAAAACGGGTCTCCTGGCTGTCTCATGCTGGCTAAAACTTCCGCCGAGAGACTCATTAAGGGTTTTCTCAACCGCTCTGAGGGCCCTGCGAAAGCAAGGGGTTTCGAGTAAACCCGAAGAACACCTGTTCTTCATCCGGAGCTGGAAGACATCCACGATTCTCGTATCAAAGAATCCCTTCACTCCAGAGGAGATCAGCCGGGCGATCAGGTTCTGTGATGAACGAAGTTTTGACTTGGTCTACTTTGCAGGCATGAAAGCAGAACTGGCCAATCGATACGATATTGAGGATCAACCCTATGACTACCTGGCCGCCAGAGCCCTGAGCAGCAGTGAGGCAGAGTCTTTCCTGAGAAGATACGTCTTTGATGTTGGGCCCACGAGTGACGACCGGCCTTACTTCTCCCATTTCTTCCGCTGGGACAAAGCCGTGGAGCTGTTTCAACTTCTCAGAAAGGATTGGCTGCCTTTCATTGACATGGGTTATATCTTCATCATTGCCACCCTGATGCAGGCATTTCTTGCAAGCGGGATATTGATTCTTGTCCCTCTCCTTTGTGTGAGGTGGGTTAAGGGAGGCGAAACCCTCCCGGGGGTGGGAAAAATTTTTGGTGTCCTTCTTTATTTCGGATCCATCGGGCTCGCCTTCATGTTCCTGGAACTCGCCCTCCTTCCGAAATTCACGCTCCTTCTCTCCCATCCCATCTATGCTGCCGCGGTTGTCTTGAGTTCCATTCTCTGTTTTGCAGGTCTAGGCAGCCTGAGTGTTAAACGCTTTATGGGAAAAGGGACGCATTTCCTCTGGATAGCCGTCGCCGGGGTCTGCACGTGGGTTCTCCTCGATGCGCTGATCGGCGATCGGCTGTTCATGAGGGCGATCAGCTGGCCTTTGGGAGGTCGGGTGGCTCTGGCGGTTTCCACGATTTCGGTGCTTGCCTTCTTTCTAGGCTGGCCGTTCCCTTCCGGACTTCGGATGACGGCCAAGGCTCTCCCCGGCCTCGTCCCTTGGGCATGGGGAATCAATGGATGCGCTTCGGTAAACGGTGCCGTGCTCGCCAAGTGCCTCAGCGTAGGTATAGGATTTCGCGTTCTGATGCTTGCGGCGTGTGCGCTCTACCTCGTGGCTGCTGTCATTTTTCAGTTTTTGTTCAGGGACCGAAGGGAACTAATACAAACGCATTAATTCCATTTACGATCCCGTCGTCCCCTGCATCCCTTGCTGAACGCAGGGGATAAGAGAGAGGCCTGAGGGACCGTGGGGGTCTCTTTCAAAATAGAGAAACG
>JAHECH010000574.1 GCA_024641835.1 Deltaproteobacteria bacterium | reverse complement strand
GGATATCCGTGACCCTGTCGAAGATCATTCTGTTCGCGTTGTACTTCAAACGGACGCCTGAAACATGCAGGTAGTAATCGCTGCCCTTGATCGGATAGATGCTCGTCAGGACCTCGAGGCTCTTCTTGATCTCTGAGCCGTAGAGGTAAAAGGAGACGAGGGGATATCCCATGGTGTTGTCTGCTCCTATTCCCAGGGGAATGGTGTTGAAGACATCGCACACCGCAAGATTCCCTGATTTCCCTTTCGCCAGGGGCGCCCTGATGAGACCCAGGGATTCCATGGCGCAAACGACTTTGGGCGAGGAACCATCCTTGATATCTTTGTTGATGTACCATCGAATCGAATCTGCGATCAGGTTTCCGAGATTCGTTTCCTTTTCTCCTATTTTCAGGTCGAAGCTTGTTCTGGCGATCGCCTGCCAGAAGCCGAGGTTATGCGCTTTCAGGACCCTCTCCTCGATGAGAGGGACGAAGAACTCAATCGCTGCTTGTATTCCCGGATCTCCCGGTATGCTGTCGTCAATCGTCACCAGCCTGTAGTCGGCTACTCTCGGACGATTGTGTTCCAGAGAAACGTCAAGGATGCCCACATATCTGCCGTAAGACCCTGCCTGCACGATGATTGTCCCATCTTTTACGATAGGTTTGTCGAGTCTTGTGTGCGTGTGCCCGCCGACGACGATATCTATGCCCGGCACCGCGGCGACAAGCTCCTCATCCTCGGAGGCTTCCTTGCCCGCGGCAAGGCCGCAGTGAGAGAGGCAGACCACCAGGTCAACCTTCTCCTGCTCCCTCAGGGTCTTCACCATTTCTTTTGCCGTTGCTGCAGGGTCTCTGAACTTGAGAGGAGCGGCAAAGGGCGATACTTGCGCAGCCCTCTTTCCCAGGATCCCGAAAATGCCGATGCGAAGCCCTTGTTTTTCGACAACCGTGTACGGTTTGACAAGACCCCTCGCAAAGATTTTTTCCAGGGAATCGTCTTCCGAGCTCGTGTCGCTGAAAACGGCATTCGAGAAAACGATCTGCGGCGGGTTTCCTTTTTCCGTGGCTGATGTGATGATTCTCGCGAGTCCATCCGGCTTCAGATCAAACTCATGATTTCCGAGGGTGACGGCGTCGTACCCCATCTGCCCCAGGAGCCGCAGCTCGAAGCTTTCCTCGCGGCTCAGCATGTGAAAGAGCGAGCCCATGAGGAAATCGCCCGCATCAAGGACCAAAACAGGGTTCTTTCTCTTGGATCTTTCTGATTTGATGACTGTCGCGATCCTTGCAAAGCCTCCCACCGTTTGATCGTTTCCTGTCTCCAGGGGAGAGTAGTCCAGGTTCGGCGAAAAGCCGAGACAATGGGAGTGGAGGTCGTTGGTATGAATGACGGTGAGCATTCTTTGCGCAAACAGGGGAGGGGAGAGGGACAATGCGAGCAGTGCTGAACACAGGGCTATCGAGAAAAAGAGTCTCAGTCTGGACATATGGGCCTCCAAGAGAATCTTGGTTACGAAAAGCAAAGAGCATTCAATCTACGGCTGAATATTACGGATTCTATTACAGGGTCGCCTGTTTCCGTCAACAATAATCGGAGTGTTTTCCTCCTCTCTCGCGGCCTCAGACTCACGAACGGCCTTTCCCTCGGCCTGCGAAATAAAAAAATGCTTGACAACGACAGATACAAACGGCTATAGACCGACTAGTCGGTTTTTGCTGCCCCCCGGCAGCGGCGGAAGAAAAGCTGGAATGATGCTCCCATGAGGCGCCCTATAAAACACAACCCCGATCGGCGGGATGAAAGGGTTCAAAAAGTCTGTGAAGTGGCAGCCGGGCTTTTTAACAAACAGGGTTATTTAGAGACCAACATGGAGGAAATCGCGGCTGCTGCGAAGCTGAGTAAAGGTGGAATATATCATTATTTTTCAAGCAAGGATGAAATCCTTTTCTCCATATTGGACAACTACCTTAGTGCCGTTCTCGACGGATTGGAGGATGAGCTTAACGCGTTGAAGGATTCTTCTTCGAAGATAAAATTTCTCGTTGCGCGGCACATCAGGTTTTTTGTTCGCTACCCATCTGAAGCGAAGGCCCTTCTCCACGATGCCCACTGCCTTCCCGCCAAATATCGCCAAACCATTCGGGATAAGGAAAGGCGGTACTTTAAGATCGTTGCAGATCTTCTCTCGACATTCTTTGGAGCTAAAAGCGGGATTTCGGGCAGCCAAACAACGGTTATGACGTTTCTACTGTTTGGAATGTGTAACTGGATTTATTCGTGGTACCAGGCAAATGGGCCTGTTGCGCCTGATGAATTATCGGAGATCATTTGGACGGTCTTCCTCGCTGGGGCACAGAAATACAGCAAAAGGAAAAACTGATGCTTATTGGGACAGCTAATTGGGACATCTAGCTGGGAAAGCCTAATCGAAAGGCTGGGGCTGGAACGCTCACGGCGAACAAAGAATGTGAATCGAAAGACGGGGTGAAGGTGATGGATATCAAGGAGATCGGTGTTCTTGGAGCTGGGATTATGGGGAGCGGTATTGCGCAGGTTGCTGCGCAATCCGGTTTCTCCGTCTCACTGGTAGATATCGAAGATCAGGTGCTAAAGGAGGGGATTGAAAAGATCAGAGAGAGCCTGCGGCGATTTCAACAGAAAGGAAAGATGACTGAAACCCAGGCAGTTGAGACCCTAGCGAGAATTAGGACGTCAAGGAGTATTGAGGCTACCATGAGCGCGGTGGACATCGTGATAGAAGCTGTGCCGGAAATACTCAAGTTAAAGAAAGAGGTTTTCAGACAATTGGATCAGATATGCCCCAAGAGGGCTATCTTGGCCACAAACACCTCCTCTCTAAGCATTACGGAAATAGCTTCTGCCACGAAAAGACCTGACAAGGTTGTCGGTATGCATTTTTCCAACCCGGTACCGGTCATGGTGGGCGTGGAAGTCATCCAGGGTCTCGAGACTTCGGAAGAGACACTGGCAGATATTTACGCCCTGACTGAGAGGTTAGGGAAGGTCGGTTACAAGGCCAAAGACTTTCCCGGATTTGTTGGCAACAGGATGCTGATGTCCATGATCAACGAGGGATTTCGCGTTCTTTGGCAAGGCATTTCATCCGCTGAGGACATCGATCGCAACTGTAGGCTCTCTTTCCGCCATCCCATGGGGCCGCTGGAACTGGCTGACTTCATCGGGCTGGACACGGTCTTTCACATCTTGGAGTACTTGCATAACGAAATCGGAGAAAGATACAGGCCTTGTCCTCTGTTGAAGCAACTGGTCACGGCAGGGCAACTGGGTGTTAAAACAAAGAAGGGGGTCTATGATTACACCGGGGGAGAGAAGAAGCCCCGGTCTTTCTAGCGGGAAGCCGGTTAGCGGGAAGCCGGTTAGCGGGAAGCCGGTTAGCGGGAAACCGGCTAACGGGAAACCGGCTGAATCGAGGTTACAAAGAGAGAAGTGAAAGGTGTGCCACATGGAAAAAGAACTGAAAGAGAGGCTTTTCGATAAAAACCTGTTCACTGAAGCGGGCGGTGAGATCAGGCTCAGGGGTTCAGAGTGTCCTGATTGCGGCAGACGGTTTTTTCCCCCGAAGGCGCGCTGTCCGGAGTGCTTTCAGTCCAATTTGAATTCCGTAGCGCTGGATGGCAGGGGTACCCTGTATTCCTACACAACCGTATACATCCCCAGCAGGAACTTCAAACCGCCATACACGGTAGGTTATGTGGAGCTGGACAAAGGAGTTCGAGTTTTCGGCCAGATTCGAACCAGACAGGGTGAACCGCTGGTCATCGGATC
>JAHECH010000031.1 GCA_024641835.1 Deltaproteobacteria bacterium | reverse complement strand
CTCCTCTTGGACTGAACATCCCTCCAATGAGGGAAAAGGAAACTTAGGATTCTTTGGCGGTCTCTTCCGGCCGCTCCTCGATTACGAGTTGCTTGGGCCCTTTTGGTTCTTTTCTTCTGACCCTTGCTCTCCATTGAGAGCGGGCCCTCCATTGAGAGCGGGCCCTCTGACCAGAGGGCGTTTTCTGTAAAATCGATAGAATGTCACCACAGGTCCTGAGATCACATAGAATAGGGTGATCAGAAAAAACATGCTCTTGGGGTCATGGGCAATGATGACAAAAAGCAAGATCACAGCTACGAATACATTAAATGGCTTTCGCTTCCTGATGTTGAATCTTTTGAAACTGTAGTAAGGGAGGGTACTCACCATGAGGAAGGCGAGGGTGAATACGGTGGTGATAATGATCACCGGTTTGCCTTCAAAGATCTCCCCCAGATCAGTGGCAAATAGGACAAAAGAAGCAATGAAGCAGGCTGCGGCAGGTATTGGCAAGCCTCTGAAGTAGTTGGGGTCCTGAGTGCTTTTCTGGACGTTGAATCGTGCGAGCCTCAAGGCGCCGCACGCGACGTACACGAAAGCAGCAAGCCATCCCCATCGCCCAAAGGGCGCCAGAGCCCATTGGAAGGCCAGAATACCAGGGGCAAGACCAAAGGCGACGAGATCTGACAGAGAATCGTACTCCGTGCCGAAATGGCTGGTCGTGTGCGTCAGGCGGGCTATCCTCCCGTCCATGGAATCGAACACTGCGGAGATAATCACAGCAATGGCAGCAGCCTCATATCTTCCCTGGATCGTAGAAATAATGGCATAAAAACCACCAAAAAGACCGGCACTCGTGAGCAGGTTTGGAAGGATATAGATTCCTCTTCTGCGTTCTCTGGGTGGCTTCTTTTTTCTCCGAGACCTGATCATGGGCGACGTAAAGTCAAAAATGTTCTTCTCTTGCTATGTTGTAGACGCCGTTCCTGCACCCAATGGCCTGCCCCGTGCTCCGGAACACGAGCATCCAAGTTAAAGAATTCTAGAGTTATTCATTATAGTTCCTCCACCCCATTTGTCAATCATTTGTCTCCCCATACCTCTCGCTGGGAAAGAACCCTGTCGGGAGAGAAAGGATTGGGTCTAATGTCCGGTGGTCTGAGATAAGAAGGGGTCAAATTGAGAAGACTGTCAAATTGATGCTCCTTCATGCGCTTCACGCCGAGCAATCCCACGGCGCTGGCCCTTAAGCCCCAGAACTGAGGAGGAGCAGCTTTCGCCTTCGGCCCCAGGGTTTTACGAATCATGATTTCCTGGTGATCAAAATCATTGCCCAAGAACAGAGTGGTCCCTTTAATCAGTCCCGGGAGATCTCCATATTTCAAACACGTGTCCGCGGTCAATCGCACAAGCCCTTCGTTGTCTCGTCGAAAAAGGGCGGTGGATACCTCTCCCTTTCTGGAGTCAATGATGGAGCAAATGGGAAGAGTCCCCTCAGGCCACTGGCTCGCCATCGCTTCTAGACTCGAGATCCCAATGACAGGAATGCCGAGGCCCTGACAGATCCCTTTGGCCGTTGCGAGCCCGACCCGCAGCCCCGTGAAGCTTCCAGGGCCGATGGCCACTGCCACGGCCTCCACATCCTTGAATTCCACTCCGGAGTGTTCCATGAGGCTATCCAAAGCAGGCATGAAGGCGCGGAAGTTTTTGGATTTCGCCGCAATGACTTGTTCAGCCAAAAGGGAACCGCTTTCCTGTACTGCAGCAACACTGAATTGGGCCGTGGAAGTGTTGATGGCCAGTATCATCTCCCAACCTAGCCAAACAGCTGTGCGATTTTTTCATAGAGTTCGTATAGCCTTCTAGGCGCTTCTATTCGTGAGAGATCATTCATTGTGACCACCACAATGAGAACGGCCAGAAGGAAAAGCCCCACCTTCTGGGCAACATCTCGCTTCTTGAGGCTGATGGGCTTGCCAATGATGAGCTCGATGAGGAGAAAGATGATCAGGCCGCCATCCAAGATGGGAACGGGGAGAAGATTCAGTACCCCCAAATTGATGCTGATGACGGCAAGCAAAGGAATGAGGTAGCTGAAACCTTCCTGCGCTGCTTGTCCGGTCAATTGGCCTATCATGATAGGACCACCAAGCGTTCTTATAGAAACCACACCCTCGAAGAGCTTGATGATGGTCAAGCAGGTCAGTTTGGTCACCTCCCACGTTTTGAAGAATCCCTCTGCTATCGCCTCCCAGACTCCCAGTTCCGCTTTCTCATACTTCCCGGAGGCGACGATGCCAATTAAAGCCGACTTGACCTCCTCTCCAAAGAGGTTCTTTTCCACACCTTGTTCGGGAACTACGGTCACGGTCAAGAGTTCTTTCCCTCTCTGAAACGTGATCTCCAGAGGTTTGCCAGCAGACTTCTGGATATACCCCTTGATCTCCTCCCAGCTCTTGACAGGCTCTCCCTGCAAAGACACTACAGTATCTCCCTTCATGAGACCTGCCCTGTATGCGGGTGAGTCCTTTCGCACCTGCCCGATTTCAGGGACAAGAATGTAAGTGCCGGATACTAGGTTGAAGCCGCAAAACAGCACGAGCGCTAGGAAAAGGTTGAATACGGGGCCCGCCCCGACAATGGCCATTCTCTTCATCACATGCTGGTTGTTAAAAGCCCTGTGAGCTTCTTCTGGAGGGACCGGTTCCGCGTCATCTTCGTTCTCCCCAAGGAGTTTGACGTAGCCTCCGATAGGAACACTAGAGATGAGGTATTCTGTTTCACCGATCTTCTTTCCCACCAGTTTGAGACCAAAGCCAAGGGAGAACTTGAGAACCTTCACTCCGAAATATTTCGCCACGAGGAAGTGTCCCAGCTCATGAAAAAAGATGAGGATCCCCAATACCACGATAAAAGGCAAAACATAGTAAATGATGAAAGACATCTTGTATCCTACTCACATCATCGTCTTAGATTCAAAGTACCATCATGGTGACAGCACTTTTGTTAAATCCCTGAACCGTTTCAGACCAAAGTCCTAGCGGTTTGTCTTGACCACGCATCAGCCTGCTGGACCATCTCGATGCTATCAATGGCAAAGGGTTTATGGGCGTTCATCGTCTTCTCAATGAGCTCCGGAATCTGAAGAAAGCCGATCTTCCCTCTGAGAAACAACTCCACCGCGACCTCATTCGCGCCGTTCAGCACCGCAGGCATACTGTCCCCTCTCTCCGCTGCCACCCGAGCAAGATGGAGACATCTGAACTTCTTGAAGTCAGGTTCACTGAAGCTAAGCGTCCCTATCTCCTCAAGTCTCAGAGGCGGAAGGAACGTCTCCATGTGCTCAGGATAAGATAGAGCGTACGAGATGGGTGTCAACATGTCAGGTATACCGAGTTGAGCGATGATCGAACCATCCTTGTATTCCACCATAGAGTGGATAATGCTCTGGGGATGGATAACGATGCTTATCTGATCCACCCCAAAATCAAAAAGCCACTTTGCCTCGATGGTTTCAAGGCCTTTGTTCATCAGCGTGGCAGAGTCAATCGTGATCTTTCGGCCCATATTCCAGTTGGGATGCTTCAGGGCCTGCTCTGGCGTGACATATTTCATTTGCTCATAGGGGAGCCCCCGCAGGGGCCCGCCTGACGCCGTGAGGATGACTCTTCTCACATCCTCTCTCCGGTGACCCTGAAGAGACTGAAGGATGGCGCTGTGCTCGCTATCAATAGGGATGACGGACACACCCCGATTTCTGGCCTCAGCCATGACGAGGGGGCCGGCCATGACCATAACCTCTTTGTTCGCCAGAGCAACATTCTTCCCTGCTTGGATCGCTGCAAAGGTTGGAATCAGTCCCGCAGCCCCAGACATCGCAGAGATAACTGTGTCGACCTCTTCCATCTGAGATAAACGGATGAATCCTTGGGTGCCTGAGAAAACTTCTGGGCCTGAGACCTTATTCAGCCTTCTTCTCAGTTCCTCCGCAAGGTCGTCTTCCAGCATGGCCACGCTTCTTGGCCGGAATCTTTCTACCTGCCTCTCCAGCAGATCGAGGTTTCTGCCTGCGCCAAGAGCCACAACCTTGTACCTTTCTGGGTAGGCATCAATGACCTTGAGGCTGTTTGAGCCAATAGAGCCGGTTGATCCTAGGATGGATATCCTTTTCATGCCCGTGATAACAGCTCCCTGAAATACTGAATGGTCCTGGTTAATCCCTCCTCCAAGTCCACCTTTGGCGTCCAGCCCAGTCGCTCTTTGGCCAGGCTGATATCAGGCCGGCGCCTCTTGGGATCGTCCATGGGCGCGGGCAGCAATTCGAGGCGGGACTTTGAGCCCGTCAGGCGAATGATCTCTTGGGCAATTTCATGGATGGTGTACTCTCCCGGGTTGCCGAGATTCACCGGGCCCAGAAAATCATCCGGGCCATTCATCATTCTTACAAGCCCTTCGATCATATCGTCCACGAAACAGAATGACCGGGTCTGGCTTCCATCCCCAAAGATCGTGAGGGGCTCGCCTCTCAAGGCCTGAACGATGAAGTTGCTGATGACCCTTCCGTCATTGGGATGCATCCGTGGCCCATAGGTGTTGAATATCCGAACCACCCGGATGTTGACCCTGTTCTGTCGATGGTAGTCAAAAAAGAGTGTTTCAGCGCATCGTTTTCCTTCATCATAACAGGCCCTAAGACCTATCGTGTTTACATTTCCCCAGTAGGTCTCTTTTTGGGGGTGAACGGTCGGATCTCCGTAAACCTCGCTGGTGGAAGCCTGCAAGATTTTTGCTTTCACCCTTTTGGCCAGACCCAGCATGTGGATGGCGCCCATGACGGCAGTCTTCACCGTTTTCACTGGATTGTATTGATAATGAATAGGAGAGGCTGGGCAGGCGAGGTTGTAAATCTCGTCTACCTCCAGGAAAATGGGGTTCACGAGATCGTGCCTGATGGGTTCAAAGTTTTTGTGATCCAGAAGGTGGTATATGTTTCGCTTTGTACCCGTAAAGTAGTTGTCCAGACATATCACATAGTGGCCCTCATCGACCAGCCTCTCACAGAGATGGGAGCCCAGGAACCCTGCTCCTCCGGTGACAAGAATTCTCGCCTTGTCAAAGAAATTGGGTTTCACCATGCCCCAACGCCTCCCGTAAAGTCCAATCCTACAAAAAACTCATGGTTTTTTCAAGTAATCCACCTGCCCCAAATCTACCGCCTAATTCCCGGACTCTTCACGGCACGCGGGTTTCGAGCAATTCCTGATCACCAACAAGGCGTCAGATGCAAGGCGTGCATTTTAGTTACGAGTGACGAGTAACAAGTAACGAGATCAAAGCATTCCTACTAGGAGCACCAAACTGTTTGCATGGCGTAACCACGAGGGGCATAGGGTTTTTCTGAAGTGACTGGCGGGAGGGCGCCGTCTTTTCATGACTTATCTGTGGGGGAAGCCCCGGCCCCGAGCGAAGACGAGGGGAACGGTGGAGGGGGCAAGTTTCCCTCGCAGATAAGTCGTAGAAAAGACCAGCCCGGGAGCCTCGGGACGCAAGAAAATGCCCATGCCCCGCAAAAGTGAAAACAATAATATTGCTCTCCTTAGTACCTTGTCACTCGTGACTCGTCACATGTCCCTTCTCTGAGACGATGAAAGCAACGCCGCCCTTCGGCTTTGCTCAGGGCCTTGAGCCTGTCCAATCGCAGATGATGCCTTGATGGTGAATTTTATGTCCGCGTTTGCCGGACATTTATGTCCGCGTTTGCCGGACATTTATGTCCGCGTTTGCCGGACATTTATGTCCGCGTTTGCCGGACATTTATGTCCGCGTTTGCCGGGAATTCACGTTCCCTATCTACCAGGTCACCTGAGCCCTTTTTCTGCGCAACCGCTCAGGATACAGATAGGTACAATACCGGAATGGAAAACAGGAGACCATCGATTCGGTCAAGTATGCCGCCGTGTCCCGGAAGAAGGGTGCCTGAATCCTTGACGCCGTAAGCCCTTTTGATCATGGACTCTGACAGGTCCCCAACCTGCTCAGTCACGGAGAGACAAGCTCCTAGTGCAAGCATACCCAGAACCGGCTGCTTGAGAGAAGACAAGAGGGAAAACAGAAGCGCTGCGAGCAAGCTGGCCACAAACCCTCCTGCCGAGCCTTCCCAGGTTTTACCCGGGCTTACGGCGGGATAAAGCTTGTGCTTTCCAACAAACCGGCCTAAGTAAAACGCTCCGGTATCACCGGCGAACACCACCACGATAAGAAAAAAGATCCACATATTTCCTTGGGGTTGACGGTCAATGACGATAAGGAGCGAGAGAGGGAGGCAAATGTAAATGAACCCTAGAGCGATCTTCCCCAGATCTTGTATGGAATGAGACCCTTCAGAAGCGTAGAAAAAAAGATGAACACCCCACAGAAGAAACATCGCTAAAGGAAAAAGGCCAAGGGTCAACGGCAACTGGCCTCGGTAGGCGGAGGCCATGAGGCCGAGGCAGAGGGTAAAGCTCAAAATTCCGACAGCCCTTGGCAGGCGGGGTGATGTAATCTGGAGAAACTCATACAGGGCAACAAGAGAGACGAATGAGACCAGGGAGCAAAAGAGCCATCTTGGCCCTGGACCTATGGTGAAGAGCAGAATGGGTATGGCGGCAATACTGGTTAACCATCTCCGGAGATGCATCATGAAGAAATTTTGTCCTCTCCCAGCGGCCTATCGATCAAAGATCCCATCTTGATTTGGCGTCAGCTACTTGATCCCCAGTGGCACCAAATCTCCTTTCTCGTCTTTCGTATTCCTCGAGGGCTTTAAAGTACTCCTCTCTTCTGAAATCTGGCCACAGGGTAGGGGTCATGTAAATCTCCGTGTATGCCATCTGCCAAAGAAAAAAATTGCTCACCCGGCACTCACCGCTCGTCCGTATGAGCAGGTCAGGATCAGGCATACCCGCTGTGTAAAGGTTTTCCGCTATCAGTTCCTCGGTGATGTCTCTGGAGGTCACATCGCCTTTCTCTATTTTCTGTGCTATGGCTCGCATCGCGTCCATCATCTCCTGCCGGCCGCCATAGCTGAGAGCAAGGGTGAGAACCGTCTCCCGATTGGGTGACGTTTTCTTCACGGTCTCTTGAAGCACCTCTTGCACATCCCGCGGCAGCTTGTAGATCCTTCCTATGGCTTGGAACTTGATTCCATTTTCCATCATTTCATTCAGCTCGGCTTTGAGGAACCGCTTCAGGAGTTTCATGAGCGCACCGATCTCGTACCGTGGCCTTTTCCAGTTCTCCTCTGAGAAAGCATATAGAGTGAGCCATGGAATACCTATTTGACGGGTCGCCCTGACGATCTCACGAACAGACTCGGCTCCTTCCTCATGACCGCGAATACGGTTCATGGCCCTTTGCTTGGCCCATCGACCGTTGCCATCCATAATGATCGCCACGTGCTTTGGCAATTTTTCAGGGATGAGATCTACCATGGTCTAAGTCTAGACTCTTCATTTCCAACTTCTTCGCCCGTTGCGGAGAAGTTCTTGAGGACGCCGCCCCACGACCGCCCCCATGATCTTAAGTCTTCTCCGACGCAGGCGCATCAGTCCAAGCCAGCCGGAAAGATGCTCTTCTGGGGCTACCGCCATAACCCTATGACTTTTCGGCGCAGGTTTACCAGCCTTCTGCGCCGGTTCATGGCACCGGGGAAATGGCTGTGGCTCTGAAGAGACCTCTCCCTGGGTCGGCTGGGGGGAGATGTTTGGTTGCGGCCAAAGGCCTGCGTTGGGGACATCTGAACTCAAAAGTTGGGCCACAGAGGGGAGGGGCTTAGAATTCCATGATCTCTTTTTCTTTTTCGGAAGTGACTTGATCTATCTTCTTGATAAATTCATCTGTTATCTTCTGGACTTCCTCCTGGCCCCTGAAGAATTCATCCTCCGAAATCTCCTTCTCATTTTTCAGCTCTTTAAGCATTTCATTCGCTTCACGCCGATGGTTGCGAATGGCTATTTTCCCTTCCTCCGCAGTCTTCTTGGCTATCTTCACCAGTTCCTTCCTGCGGCTCTCCGTGAGGGGAGGGATGGGAATGCGGATGATCTTCCCGTCATTGATCGGGGTGAGGCCCAGCTCCGATTTCAGGATGCTCTTTTCAATCTCACCGATGATCGATTGATCCCATGGCTTGACAGTGATCAGCCTGCTTTCGGGAATGGAGAAAGAAGCGACCTGATCAAGGGGCATCTGGGTGTCGTAGCAGTTCACCTTGATCCCATCCAGGAGCGCTGTGGATGCCCGCCCCGTTCTGATCCGCATGAACTCCTTCTTCAGCGCCTCAATCGTTTTGTTCATATTCTGCCGGCATTCTGAAAGCATCTCATCCTTCATGATCATCCCCCTGAAATGAGCGTACCCACACGTCTTGCAAATATCGCCTTTTGAATATTCCCCTTCTTCCGAAGGTTAAAAACGATGATGGGCAAGTTCTGTCCCATGGCAAGGGCGACAGCGGTCATGTCCATGATCTTCAGATTCCTCCCCAGAAACTCCTGATAAGTCAGGCTGGAAAAAGGCTTGCAGGTTGAATCTTTTTCAGGGTCAGCGGGGTACACTCCTTCGACCCTCGTCGCCTTCAATAGCACGTCGGCGCCAATCTCCATGGCTCTCAGAGCTGCAGCAGTATCCGTGCTGAAATAGGGATTACCTGTTCCCGCTCCGAAAATCACCACTCGCCCCCTCTCCAGATGATTCACCGCCCTAGCCCTGATATAAGGCTCAGCGATTTTGTTCATTTCGATGGCCGACATGACTCGCGCCTGTGTCCCTAGATGATGTAACGCTTCGCCAAGGGCGATCGCGTTGATCACCGTAGCCAGCATCCCCATGTGGTCAGCCGGCACACGGCCCATCCCGTATTCCGAGCAATTGAGACCACGGAAGATATTGCCGCCACCTATGACAATGGCAATTTCAATGCCGATACAGCGAAGATCATGAACCTCCTTGGCAACCGATTTTAGGACGGAGGGACTAATGCCGAAAGACGTTTCCCCCATTAAAGCTTCGCCACTCATTTTGAGCAGGATCCGTCTGTAACGGGATTTTTTAACGGTCATCAGACTCCCCCAATTGGTAACGCACGAAACGCCTGATAACGATGTTCTCGCCTGTTTTGGCCATGAGCTCATTCAGCAGGTCCTGGACAGTGATGTCGGGGTTTTTCACGAACGGCTGCTCCAGAAGGCAGGCTTCAGAATAGAACTTCTTCAATCTCCCTTCCACCATTTTGTCCCAGACCTTTTCAGGCTTGCCCGATTCTCTAGCCTGGGTCATGTAGATCTCTTTCTCTTTGTCCAGGATATGAGGTGGAATGCCCGCTCTGTCAACCGCGATGGGGTTGATGGCGGCGATCTGCATCGCTATATTCTTCACGAACTCTGAGAAGTCATTGGTTTTTGCAGAAAAATCAGTCTCGCTGTTGACTTCCACGAGCACACCGATTTTCCCGCCACCATGGATGTAAGCTTGGACCAGCCCTTCCGAGGTCACTCGCCCTCCCCTTTTCTTGGCCGTGGCTATTCCTTTCTTTCTCAGATAGTCGATGGCGGACTGGAGGTCTCCTCCAGACTCCTGGAGTGCCTTCTTGCAGTCCATCATCCCTACGCCGGTCCTTTCCCTCAGTTCCTTTACCAATGACGCAGTGATTTCCAATTTATATTTCCTCCGTGGAATTTTCTTTACTCTCAAGCTCTTCTTTTCGGGAAACAAAAACGACCTCAGGCCCTTTCTTCTCCTCTTCACGGGGGGCAGGCTCTTCAGGCTTTTCCTCCTCTTTCTCTTTGTCCGCCTCTGCTCTCAGGCGCTCCTCGGCCAAGTTGTGGCCTTCGATGCACGCATCAGCGATTCTCGATGTGATCAGGCGGATGGCTCGAATAGCGTCGTCATTGCCCGGAATGATGTAATCAATTTCGTCTGGATCGCAGTTCGTATCGGCAATGGCCACCAAGGGAATGCCCAGTTTTCTGACCTCCTTGACCGCGATCGTCTCTTTTTTCGGATCTACGATGAACACAGCTCCCGGCAGTTCATCCATGTTTTTGATGCCTCCCAGGTTCTTCTCCAGCTTGGCCAATTCCTTTTCCATTTTCGTGATTTCTTTCTTGGTATATCGGTTGATGGTGCCGTCTTTCTTCATGGTCTCAAGTTCCTTGAGCCGAGCACCGCTGTGCTTGATCGTCTGGAAATTGGTCAATGTGCCCCCCAGCCATCGGTTCACCACGTAAAACATACCGCAGCGTTCGCTCTCCTCCACAACGGAGTCATGGGCTTGTTTCTTGGTTCCCACAAAGAGCACGGGATATCCGTCCGCCACAGTGCGCACAACGAACTCATAGGCCGTAGCGAACAAGCTCACCGTTTTCTGGAGATCGATGATGTGAATGCCATTTCGAGACCCGAAAATATAGGCCTTCATCTTAGGGTTCCAACGCCTTGTCTGGTGCCCAAAATGGACACCCGCTTCCAATAGCTCTTTCATACCGATGTTTGCCGCCATGCAATCCTCCTATCCCGCGGTTGTTCCTCCGTCCAGGCTTCTCACCGCGTCGCTCCCAAATCCCTTGGGCACCGGGGACTCCCCTGAACGTGCGAATTGTAAGGTTAAACGCTCCCTACTTCTCCTCTAAGCCTGAATGACTCGCCGTTTCCTCTGGCGGAAATGCCAGAAACAAATTTATTTACCACCCGGTAGATTCCTTTTCAAGAAAAAAACGATCAATTTCATTGACCCATCCTATATAATTTGATTATATACTAATTTGACGACACACACGAATTTTTCGGCGAGGTTCCGAAACCTGAGACGACTATTAAGATTATGGGGGCGCCCAAAACACACCTGAGGCAGTATTGCAGTCCAGAGCGAACACCCCCCGGGGGCTCCGGCTCAGATCAGTCTGGCAAAGGATTTATGACTGAAGAGACTGGTGTACCAGAGGCAGAAACGACATGGAGAAATTGAGGAAAAAAATTTCATGGATAAAGATTTGAAGGAAGGCATGAAAAATATGGTGAAAGCTACGGAGATGAAAATCACCGAGTCCGTCCTGCGCTGGAAGTATAAGAAAGAGGGGAAGGAAATACCCGGAGAGTCTGAACTTCAACACCGATCTCACGTCATTTCCCAGAAAGCGAATGAGATTCTTACCAGGAGAGGGAAGAGCATTATGAAGGAATTCAAGGAGGTCTATCGTAAAGAGGGAAAGGATGAGGGCGGATCTTAGCGAAAAGGGAAAGCGTCTCCAAGAGTTAAGGGCTCACCTCGATGAGACGGAAGAAAAAAACCTTTCCCCCTGGGCGTGCCTCAGCCGACATGCCGTAAGGAAGCGTGAGGAGGAAAGGGTCCTGGCAGGGCACAGGCAGAATTTCTCTCTCGATACCGACCGAATCCTCCACTCTCTCGCCTACTCCCGCTACATTGACAAAACCCAAGTCTTCTACCTCATCAAGAACGATCACATTACCCACCGGGTTCTTCATGTTCAGCTCGTCTCAAAAATCGCGAGAACCATCGGCCGTCTTCTCCGCCTGAACGAGGACCTGATTGAGGCCATATCCCTCGGCCATGATATTGGTCATACACCTTTTGGCCATGATGGAGAGGAATTCCTCTCCGAGCTTTCGGAACAGCACGGGTTGGGCCATTTTTTCCACAATATTCAGGGGGTCAGATTCCTGGAAAAGATTGAGAGGAAGGGAAAGGGCTGGAACCTGACCCTTCAGGTGCTCGATGGGATTCTTTCCCATGATGGTGAAGTCCACAACCAAGCTCTTCACCCTGAACAAAAGAGGGATTTCAAGCTCATGGAAGAAATCATGGAAGAGAAGCAGGAGCATCCAACCTTGGAAATCAGGCCTATGACTTTGGAGGGATGCGTGGTCAGGATGGCAGATACCATAAGTTACGTTGGTCGTGATATCGAGGATGCCATCAGGCTAGGTCTCATCACCCGAGGGGACATTCCTCACGAATGCCGTCGTACCCTGGGCGAGACCAACGGAACCATCATATATACCCTGGTCGAGGATTTCGTGGCCAACAGCCTGGATAAGCCATATGTTTCTTTTAGCGAAGAAGTGGCTCAAGCTCTAAAGAGGCTCAAGGAGTTCAACCAGGAACGTATTTACCTCAGTGGGAAGGTGAAGATGCAGACGCCCAAGATCAGACTCATGTTTGGCCTTCTCTTCGAAAAGTACCTCCGGGATCTTGAAAAGGGAGATATGGAGTCCGACATATACAAGGAATTCCTGGAGGGGATGTCTTCAGATTATATGGACGCTACTTCCCACCCGGAAATCGTACGAGACTTCATCTCAGGCATGACCGACGAATTCTTTCTCGCCCAGTGTAACAAACAGCTCATCCCCCAGGTTTTGCCCGGCACATACTGATATCTGGTCCCGGAAGTTCCTTTGATTATCTCCCGGAGATGAAAATCATGGTATGAGCGAGACGTGAGGGTTAGCTACCTCATAATTGCGATATGATGATGAGGTAGCCGTCACCATTCACCCTGAAATCAGACCACAAATTTAGGTTGACAAGATCAGGCTGAAAAAGTAAAGCATATACTCGCTTTATTTGTAGGCATTCGTATTCCTTCCGCATTTTTCCCCTTCCTTTTGAAAAGATAGTGCGGGATTCCAAAATTGGAGGCTCTAAAGTATGGCTCACGCCAATGAAGAGAACCGCGCTGAAACCATCCTGAAGCTCGAAAATGTCCACATGTATTTTGGCAGGGTTGCTGCCCTGGCGGGCGTCGACCTGGAGGTCAAAAAAGGCGAAATTCATTCCATCATCGGCCCCAATGGGGCTGGCAAAACAGTCATGATGAACTGCATCAATGGACTCTACAGACCCCAAAGGGGCCGGGTCACCTTTAAAGGCGAGGATATCACTCCCTTGAAGCCTTATCACCGCGCAGCCATGGGTCTTTCCAGAACCTTTCAGAAAATAGAGCTTTTCGGCGGAATGACCGTTTTAGACAACATCCGCCTCGGGAGACACATTCATCTCAAGTCCGGCATTGTGAGCGGGTCCATTTATGTCGGCAAAACCAAACGGGAGGAGTTGGAGGCACGAAAATTCATCGAGGAAGAAATCATCGATCTTTTGGAAATAGAGGGCATCAGAGACAAGACCGTCGAAATGCTTCCGTACGGGCTCCAAAAGCGGGTGGAGCTGGGAAGAGCGCTTGCCCTCAATCCTGATCTTCTCCTCCTGGACGAGCCTCTCGCTGGCCTCAACTTGGAAGAGGTCGAGGATATGGCACGATTCATCCTCGATGTCAACGAGGAGGAGCGCTGGAAAGTGACATGCATCCTGGTCGAGCATGACATGGGCGTTGTCATGGATATTTCCCACCGCGTCTTTGTTTTGAACTTTGGAAACAAGATCATAGACGGCACCCCCAAGGAGGTTCAGAACAATCCCGAGGTGATCAGAGCCTATTTGGGGGAAGAGGATCTGTATTCGACGAGGAGGTAGCGGGGAAGATGACGGAATCTCGTACCGAGATTACAAAGGACCTCACCATACCAAAGCTTTTCCTGCACCAGTGTAAAAAATACGGCAGAAACAAGGTCGCCATGAGAGAAAAGGAATTCGGTATCTGGCGCCCTTTTACCTGGCAGGACTACTACGATAATGTCAAGTACCTCTCCCTTGGCATGGTCAGCCTGGGGTTGAAAAGAGGCGACAAAGTAGCCATGATCGGGGACAACCGGCCAGAGGGCCTTTGGTCCGAGATGGCTGCCCTCTGCGCGGGTGGCGTTGGGGTCTGGCTTTTCCAGGACTGCATGATGGAGGAGGTGAAGTACATCATTGACCACTCGGATGCCAAGTTCTTCATCGGTGAAACCCAGGAGGAAGCGGACAAGGCTCTCTCCATCAAGGATGACTGCCCCAAATTGCAATGGATTGTCTGGGATGACCCCAAAGGCATGCGGCGTTACCATGATGAGAACCTCATCAGCCTGCGAAAGGTGCAGGAACTGGGAAAGGAACTGGATAAAAAGGAACCGAGCCTCTTCGAAAACCTGGTCCAGCAGGGATACGGCGACGAGTTATGCCTGCTCTTCTACACGTCCGGGACCACGGCTCTTCCCAAAGGGGCTCTCCTGAGCCACTGGAACATGCTCACCATGGGTCAGAATCTCATGTCCGTGGACCCCTGCTATGATACGGATGATTTCGTTTCCTACCTGCCCTTTGCCTGGATCGGGGAACAAATGATGTCCATCTCCTGTGGGCTTCAGATCGGATACACGTTGAATTTCCCTGAGGAGCCTACTACCGCCCGGGAGGACATCCGCCAGATC
>JAHECH010000573.1 GCA_024641835.1 Deltaproteobacteria bacterium | reverse complement strand
ACTTGTCACTCAGACAGGCCAGGCGTCCATCTCCATGGTCCAGCGCAAACTGCGGGTCGGATACAACCGTGCGGCCCGCATGATCGAGGCCATGGAAAAACAGGGCATTGTCGGCCCCTCCGACGGCGTCAGGCCAAGGGAGGTTTACGGTCACAGAAAGGACTAGCAGGTTTTTGTTCAGAAAGAACGGTTCAACGCATGTTTCGAAAAGTTGGTTGGATGCTTGTTCTCGTTCTCTTGTTCATAGGGCTCTCGCCCTGCCAGGCAGAGGAGCAGCTCTCTCAGATTCTTGGCGGGATCAAGAAGCGATATGCTCAATTGGCAGGCCTCAACGTGCCCTACAAACGGGAGATTGTGACGAAGTCCATGGCTCTCCTTGGCGATCAGATGAAAGCGGACGTCGCAACAGGTCGTATTTTTTTCAAGCCGCCCCATTTCCTCAAAGTGCAACAAGAGACACCCACGCCGGAGGATCTCATCACCGACGGCAATGTCCTCTGGTGGTATATCCCTCAGAAACATCAGGCCCACCGTATTCCTTCGAGCAAACTGGGAAATGAACTCCGTTTGCTGGCGGATATTTTCCAGGGGCTCAGGGGCGTAGAGGAGAGCTTTGTCGTGGTGTTGGTGGGAGAGGATGAGAAAGGGTTGACCCTTGAGCTGACGCCCAATCCCCCCTGGCCCGATGTCCAGCACATTAACCTATCGGTCAATCCAAAAGACTTCCTCATTCAGAGGGTGGAAGTCTATGATCTGATGGGGGGTGTGACCAGATTCTACCTTGGTGAGGTGACGGAGCAGAAGAAATTCAAACAGGACTTTTTCACCTTTGTACCGCCCCAGGGAGTCCAGGTCATTGAGGATTGAGTGCTTCACTTTCCAGCCACGACCTTTGTGAGCGTCTTGCCCACCTTCTTCAGGCTCCGGAGGCTCTCCGCGGCTAAGAAATAATCGACATAGGGAAGCGCGGCCTGCATTCCTCCGCAGACAGGCTTATAAGCAGGATCGCCTGCCAGCGGGTTCAGCCAGATGATGCAGTGGACCTTGTTGGAGATCGTCTCCATTCCTCTGGTCAGGAGTTTTCTCGCACCCAGATCCCAACCATCACTCATGATGAGGATGACGGTACGTTTGTTCAGGTGCCTGCGACCATACCGCTCAACGAACTGCTGGAGAGATTCTCCAATCCTTGTACCCCCGGACCAGTCAGGTACTTCATTCGCGATCAACTCCAGCACTTTGTCCACATTGCATTTTCTCAGGATGGGGCTGATGGCTGTAAGAGAAGTGGAAAAGACATACGCCTCAGCCCGGGAGCCGATGCCTTTGAGTCCCATGATAAAGGGCATCACAAACTGGGCATATCGATCCATGGAGCCGCTCACATCCGCAAGGATGACCAGCCTTTTGAGTCTCTTCTTTCTCGCCCTGTAGAACAGCTCCATAGGAATGCCGTCGGCCTTCATGCTCTTTTTCATCATGAGACGGAAATGGATGTCCCCCGGTTTTCTGGATCGCTTGAATCGGCGTGCTGCCGTGATCTTGAAAGGCGCCATCATGTTCTTGAGGATGAGCTGAGCAATCTGAATGTCGCCTCTTTCAAACTTGGAGAGATCTTTTTTTTCGAGAACCGCCACGGGGCTGTAAGTGGAGCCTTCCAAGTATTCTTTTTTGCACGGCCCATCGGTGTCTGCTCTCTCCGCAGTAGGAGCGCCGATCTCCCTCTCCATAGCTTGATCTTCACACTGATCTAAGAGATCCCCTTTGCACTCTTCCTTCCTCTCTTCTTCCCCCTCTCCAAGCAACCCTTGCCAGAACTCGTCAAACAGTTCTCTGAAGATCCTCCATTCCAGGTCTGTGGCGACCATGTTGGCCCTGAGAACCGAGAAGAAGTCTTCTCTCTTTGCGATATCAACACTTTCCAGGCCTCTCAGAGCATCTACGATGCAGGACGAAAAGACCTTGAATCCTCGATTCCTCAGAAACCGCGAGAAGAGAATGACCCTTTCCGTGACATTGAAATCACCCATCCCTCTCCACCCCTTCGAGGAATTCGCGCCTTCTTCCACTGTCGCCCCAGATTTCCTCCTTGAATCTCTTGATGTCATCCTGGTATTTGAGAATGCAGCCCAGGGTTTCACTGACCACCTGTTCATCCAGGTGCTTTTTCTCCATGGTGATAAGGGCGTTCGCCCAGTCCAGGGTCTCTGAAATACCCGGCTTCTTCAGGAAATCCACAGTTCTTATCTGACGCATAAAGTGCGCGACCTGCTTTGCAAGATGCTCCTCAATCTGCGGGATGCGGGTGGCCACAATCCTGTACTCTTTTTCAAAGGATGGATATTCTATCCAGTGGTACAGGCACCTTCTCTTCAGTGCATCGTGAACATCCCGCGTCCTGTTGGATGTGACCACGACCATGGGTCTCTTTCTCGCCTTCAAGGTGCCGATTTCAGGAATAGTGATCTGAAAATCAGAAAGGATCTCGAGCAAAAAGGCTTCAAACTCCTCGTCGGAGCGGTCCACTTCATCTATCAGCAACACCGGCGGCCTTTCATTGGAGCTCAGAATGGCCTGTAACAGCGGTCTTTTGATGAGGAAGTCGGGACCATAGATGCGCCGCTCGATTTCATCCTTGCCCTTTCTCTCCTGCTCTTCAAGCCGGATGTGAAGAAGTTGCTTTGGATAGTTCCATTCATAAAGCGCGGTGGACGCATCAAGCCCTTCATAGCACTGAAGACGGATGAGATCGGTATCAGAGAGCTTTGCCATGATGATTCCCACTTCCGTCTTACCCACCCCTGGCTCACCTTCCAAAAACAAGGGCTTCTGGAGGCGGTGAGCAAGAAAGATGACAGTGGCCAGAGCCCGGTCTGCAATGTAATGAGCTTTGGCCAGTTCTTCCTCAACCTGTTCAATGGAGTCAAAATAGGCTTCTGACATCGTTTCTTATCTCTCAGAATAAAAGTATTCCATCGATTTTAGGGTAATCGAAATCTCCAAGGTTTTCAATGAAATTTACGACGGTTCGCCAGTGTGGCGTCCCAGAGTTCCTTTACAAATAATACCGCCAATCCCGCGCCTCCACGTCCCGACAGGGGGCAGGGTCGCGCAGAGGACTATGCCCAGGTATTTCTGGGACGCGATATCTAGAATTAGCCGTTGACAAACCACGGGACCTTCCATATACTCCGTGGGCGAAGAACTACCATACGCCGATTATTGAGAAAATCTCCCTTTGGAATGTTCGCGTGGGAATGGCATCATGACCCGCTCAGAGTGTACAGACACGCGCTACGAATATCTATATCCGTGTAGGGAGTCCAGGCTCCCCGCTCGTACGATGTCATGCCCCTTTCGCAGATCTTCTTGGAACATGAAAAGCCTCAAACAGCTAACGGTATGTCCATCTGCTGAGCCGTGCGGGATGAAGAGAATTCTGGAGATGTGATGCTTCCCTTGGATAAACCAGGAGAGGCCATGTGTTTCTAGGCAAAGCCTTTTTTTGGTGGAGTATTCCCAAGAACCTTTAACCATGAAAGGAGGCCGCAGCGCATGAATTCAATTATCGTCCTTTTGTTGGGTTTCGCTGTTTTCTTCGTGGGTTACCGCTTCTACGCCAGATACGTGGACCATAAAATCATTAAGTCTGACCCTGGTAGGGCCACGCCGGCAAAAATGTACATGGATGGCGTGGAATTCATGCCCACGAGCAAGAACATCCTCTTCGGCTATCAGTTCAAATCGATTGCCGGAGCCGCCCCCATCATCGGGCCGATCATCGCCATACAGTGG
>JAHECH010000572.1 GCA_024641835.1 Deltaproteobacteria bacterium | reverse complement strand
GGTCCGGGAGAATCAGTTCGAATTGATACAATGAGTTTCTTATTTTTTTACCCGCGTCCCCCTTCCCATGGGAAGAAGATGGTAAAATTCGGCACCCCACTCGCGATCACCCAACAGAGACGGTTAATTGGTCCATTGAACATTTTGGAGAAGTGAAATATTTTACATCCATAACACGCGCTATTTGTGATAACGAGGAGCCCCTCATTGATGAACGCAAGACTGCATGGCAACAGTATGCCTACGCCATCTATGTTCCGGGAAGTGTGGGAGAAGGCCCTGGAGTTCGTCCAGATACCGCAATGTGGTCTGCCGCAAAAGAACAATTTCTCAATCTCATAGATGAATTAAAGCCCGACAAAATATTAGTCACCGGCTATGAATTGTGGAAAAAGATGCCGGAAACTGATTGTTATATGACAGACCGATTGCAGGCATATTGCATACGTTCAACAGGGCATCTTGCATGGTGTCTTGCTTTGCCGCATCCAGCCAATAGAACAGAGGGCTTTAATTGGGCCGTCGTTGGCAAGCAGATAAAGTTATTCAGAGAAGCCTCTTTCCCGAAGCACACCTAACAACCGCCTAAAGGCCGATGCGCAAAAGGCGCATGGCTGATTAGCAACGTTCGAGGAAGAATATGAGAGAAGAAGCGAACAAGATTCTTGCCGCGCTAACTCACCGCTTGGGTTACGCTGACCCAACATCCTGCAAGTACCTATTCATCGGGATAGAGGAGGGAGGCGGCCCTTACGACCTTGATGCCTTCCCTTTGGAGACAAAACCACTTGAACTGTGGGCGGGGAGCGTATCCAAGGCTCGAAAACAGTGGTCGCCGATCTACACCATCATGTCCAAGATCGTCGCACAGCTTGAAAACATTGCCGATCTGGAAACCTACCAGACGACGCAGATGTGCCATCGAGCAGATGTTGCGGGATTAATGAATCTCTTTCCACTGCCCAAGAAATCCATCGACTCGTGGCCATACAAGGCATTGACCCGAGAACAGTACCAGGAATGGCTCTTTTGCAATCTTCATGAAAGGTACGCGGCCATACGCCATGAACTGTCACGGATGCCGAATCTAAAGGCGACGATCTGCTTCGGCAGCACCAACTGGCAGGATTTCATCAATTGCCTCAGCTTATCGTGGGAGAAGTACACAGAGAAGGACGGTGTTCGGATTTACGCGCCCCGCAGAATCGTCCTCACGCTATTCTTCCAATACCGATATGGAACCATAAGCGATGACAAGATCCCCCGAATTGTAGAGGCGATAAAATCCCTCGAAGAAGGCGGTTGACCCGTAAGCGAAACTCGCCGCGGGTTTCGCGCCGGTCACCGCCGACGTTATGCGAGGAATAGAATGAATCCTGAATTGCGGTGTCCAGAGTCCGAACTTCCATTATATGCTGCACGCTACCAGTATCCCTTGCAGGAAACGATGGTTCTTGATCTAAGGGATGGTGTTGGTAGACGGGGATGGATGACAAAAGATGAACTGAGAATCATTGCCCAATGGAAGGCTCCTCGCAGTGCAGGAAATATGGAAAAGAACCCGGACGAATATGTTGAGGAAATTACAGCATTTGCTTTTAGTGCCAAAACCGAACGCGCACGCATAGCGGTCCTGACCAACCTTGATGGCGTCCGCTGGCCAACAGCCTCCGTGATCTTGCATTTTTTCCATAAGGAACGATACCCCATAATGGATTTTCGAGCACTGTGGTCGGTATCTCTGGCTGTACCGGCCCAATATTCTTTTGACTTCTGGTGGCCCTATGTAAAGTTTTGCCGCGATCTATCGAAGCGTGTCAAGATGGACATGAGGACACTTGACCGGGCGCTATGGCAATACTCAAAGGAGAAGCAAAAGGGCGCATAACCATGGTCTTGCAGCGGAGTGCAAAAAATAGCGGCGCTCGCTGAAGACTAACGTTAGATTTTTTAATTGGAAACAACATATTGGCCGCCTCAATAAAGCGTAAGGGAAAGGACACTTTTTATGGGTATCACAGACGAACAGGCGAAACACTTTGCCAGAATGAAGCTTGAACAAAAAATGGAAATGCCAGAATATTTAGCTCATTATTCAAAGGAATTTATAGGAAGGATGGTCAAGAGATTATCAGATTTAACAGAGGTAGAGGCAGAGACGTGGATTAGAAAATATAATAGGCAAAAATCGTAAAATGGGAAGAGTCAGGACTAAAGGAATTAAAAAAGAGTTTGATAGAGTTGTACGCTCAGCAGACGGCATCTATATTTCTATGCTTCCATACGTAGATCTTTCCTATGAGGGAATTTACGAAAATCCAATACATCCGCTACAGGCTACAAAAATAATAGAGCTTTCATTTATGAATATTATTTCGGCATGGGAGGAATTTGTCCAGGCAGTATTCGTTCGGTACATGATTGGGGGTGTTTCAGAATCAGATTATTCACCGGTTCTACGGATAGGCCGTTGCCAAAGTCTGAACCATGCTATGGATTTAATCGCAGGTAAAAGTGATTTCGATCCATCCATTGATTATTTGGATTGGAGCAATTGGGCCAAGGTGCTTGATAAGGCCAAGATGTTCTTTGAAAACGCCATGCCTTTCTCCTCAGTGAACGAGAACCAGCGGCAGTTGATAAGAGACAGTGTCATTATACGGAATAGAGTGGCACATTCATCTAAGAAATGTAAACAGGCTTTCAACATTCTTGCGAAAAGGTATCTGGGATTAAAGTGGAGCGAAAGCCTGCCAAGAGGATTTTCTGTCGGGCGTCTGCTAATATCAGATAAAGTAAGAGGATTTAATAAAACCTATGAATCTGATAACTATTATCAGTCCTTTAGTGTAATGTTCCGGAAATTGTCAGACATTATTGCCCCGTAATGGAATCTAACATGCGGCTGCACAAAGGACCGCTCGTTCCTCGCGGCCTGTGAGCCGCGGCGTTCGGCTGGCGAGAGAGCAATAAAATGTTAACATCAGATTCAGAAATATACTTCGAGACCATGCCCCTTTATAAGTATCTGTCTTGTCCCGACGATGACCTGGAGAAAATGGAGTGGGTGAGGCAGATTTTGGTTGAACATCAGCTCTTTTTCGCAAGCCGGCGATACTTCAACGATCCGTTCGACTGTGCTATTCCGAGTTTATCACAAATACCTGGTACCTTCTTAAAGAGATTTGTTGAGGAGTTTGTGGATCGCAAGTTCTCGAACGCCAGTGAATTTGAAAAATTAGAGATGATGTCGAAGTTGATGTCCGTCAACGCACTCGAAGAGATACGCCAGGGGCTTCAGGACGAAGTGGACAGGGCAGGTATAGTATGTCTCTCGAAGGTGAGAGACGACATCCTGATGTGGGCGCATTACGCTGATAGACACAAAGGGCTGTGCTTTGAGTTTGATGGCTCCAGTAACTGTATATTTTTCGGTGGGGCTCAGCCTGTGGAGTATGAGGTGTACACTTCAATCCCTCTGCATGAGGACAAAAACCGGCAGATGACTCGGGTTATTCTCACGAAGTCGAAACACTGGTCATATGAGAAGGAGTATCGGATTTTCCGCCCGGGAAAGGCTAGTCAAAAGCTCGATTATCCAATTGAGCTTTTGACTGGGATCATTTTTGGCTGCATGATGCCGGACAAGGTCCGTGCATCAGTTAAGCAGTGGGTTAAAGATGGAAATTGCCGGGTGGCTTTTTTCGAAGCGCGTCCAAAAATGGCTGAATTTGGCCTTGATATCGTCCGAATAGACTAATGAATGGCACTGACCAGCACGCCGAATCGGGTAAAGGGG
>JAHECH010000571.1 GCA_024641835.1 Deltaproteobacteria bacterium | reverse complement strand
CCAATTCCAGCGGTATCTGAGACAACGTATGGATTTCACGGCATCGATGGCTGGGGGCACATCTGGTTCTGACGAAGTCATGTCGCTTGTGGACGATGTGCTCCGACCTTTTTTCCAGGAAACGTTCCTTTTGGATTTCCTGGTGGTGGATGACGGCTATCCTGGCAAGAACCTTGAGTTTGACGTCTCTGTGAAGGGGCCAAATGGGTCACAGCCCGAATGCTTCAGGATTTTCTATAAAAAGACAAACGCGGAGGGTGTGGCTGCCGATGAGGATGAAGAGCTTGAGGCTTGTGAAGAGCTTGAGGCTTGGTGGAAGGACGGAAGTGAACAGGAACACCCACTCAGTGCCGATTCCAGCGATGGGTCCCAGGGAGGCCGCAACGTCTTGGTCAAGGGCGATCCGCTGATTTCTGTCCCGGGTGGTATCGTGGGCCGGCATGCTATCTACGCGTTTCTGGAGAATGCGATTCGGAATTCGGCCAAGCAAGGCCAAAGTGCGACGGGAGAAAATGGTCTTGAAATTCGATTGGCTTTCAGCGAGGCTGATACGGAATGCTGCTGCAAGAGCGATGATGCAGGGACGTTCCTGCTCATGCGCTACAGCGATAACATGAGCAGGTCAGACAAGAAGAACGAGCTGAATGAGAGACTCAAAGAGGACGTGATCAAACCGACAGGTGAGATGACGGCCTCCAATTGGGGGCTTCAGGAGATGAAGGCTTACGCATCCTATCTGGCAGGCCTATCTGGGAATGAATCCGAGGTCAATTTTCAGGTAAACTCGGATGAGTTGGACAAGACGGAATCCAGGACAGAACCTGCTCTATTGTGGTTCGGTGATGATAAGTGCAAAGGAAGTTTGGGTGGTAAAAATAAGTTGACGTTGCGTCTCGGCTTGCGCAAAGCGCGGCTTCTGCTGGTAGTTACGCCCAAGGAAGTGGACGCAGGTGGGGATCACAAGATGTGGCACGCCAAGGGTGTGTTTTTCACTAAGGCTGATAACAGCACGCCTAAGCAGACATTGCTCGCAGAGATCCGTAGGATCCGTCCCTACCTCCTCCTGCTTCACGCGGTGACTCTGGAAGACGCAAACCGGTACGTAGAATTTGTCACTCGCTACCACCCTGGGCTGCCTGCACGGCTTCTCATATCTCTGCCGAGGCAAAATGGGAATCAAGACCCGCTACATTGCTTGGATGAGAAAATGAAACAGGCGTGGGATAACGAGAACCCCGAAAACGGCGCAGGTGAAAAAGTTCATGTGAATGGTTGGTCTGTTATCCTGAAACACTCCTGCATCACATCGATGAATCCCAATGGATACCCGTCTTTGCCGACCCGTAGGCTCTTCTGTACGACAACCGATTTGAGGATTCAAGAGCGGATAGGCCCTGAGGATTCAACGCGCCTCCATGGACAGGAAGATCCCATTGAGCTGTTTGTCATTGATTGTTACTCGGCGTACGTAAAAGCCTTTTCCACTTGGCGGCTGAACGGACACAACGAGATCAACCTTGGCATGTACTTTGAGAGAGACTGCAAGGAAGTTAAACGCGCATGCGAAAAGTGGTCCAACGCAAAGACCGGATGCCTAACTATCAATGTGCATGGCAGCTATGGATCTAAGAATTCATATATGGGCTTAGTGTACCCGAAGGAACCTCGACCAAATGATGCCAAGTGGATCTACTTCGACAACCACAACAGGGGAGTCCGTGGTCAGAAACTGGCTGAAGAGGTGATCCTGTTCAGACAAAGGATAGGAGGCGAAGGGGAGAGGCTGGAGAGGCTGGGCAACTCCGACTCTATTTATCGCCTCCTTTGGAACCCTCCAGAGAACAAGCTTGCCATTTCATTACTTCTTCTTGGTCTTGTAGAGTCCTCGCTGTCCACGATTGCAGTTCTAGATGATCGAGTGAGCGTGAGTCTTTATAAGCGACGCGATGGCAAAATCGAGCCGCGTGGCGAAGAAATCCAAAAAGTCGGTGAGTTTTCTGGTGTGTGGCCTGTACTGTGGTTCTGCACTGAGCGTGATAAGAATTACTATTGCTGCTTCGAGGGAGGGAGTAAAATCTCTGAGAAACCTGTGGATGGGCTTTACTTCCTGGATGGTAGCGCCGAATTGTGCGATCCTAGGGGCAGCCACCTCCCATTTCTTGATACGATTGTGCTCCACCGTGGCTTTATGCAGAACAAGATATCCGATATGTCTTCGCTCGTTTCCGCTCTTTATGGGATCACTGGAAGAGTTGTCTGGTCAACAGGTCGAAGCCGTGCTGGACTGGGAGAAGTGGAAGAACCCGTGATAGAGGCTTCCGCCCTGACGCCGAACCTGACGCATGATTTCTCCAAATACCACCTCCATAAGAGGCTGGCCAGTCTGTAAGGAGGAGGCGATTAGCATGAAGATCCCTCAGATACTGATACTTGCCCGGGATTGGAAGGAAACTCAGTGGCGCCCGGATGACATTTCGAGTAGCGCCTTGTTGGCCATCAGCGCAGACGGGTTAATCGAGGGAGAAGCTGATTCCATATTGGAGAGCGCGATCGTCGTCTATCCACCCTTTTTGAACCGGGCTGGGGATGCAATTATAGATGTGACTGAGATCAAGGAGGGTGAATGGGATCTTGTTCTCCGCCACCAGGGACTAGGCCGCGATCCAAATAGGAAGGAAGTGGAACAGCTCGCCACAGAAATGGGACTTGAATACACGGAACTGGTTGGCCGCCTTGTGCCATACTCGATAGGGCGGAGGGACGACCTAGTCGGCAATTGGGTGAAGGAATTCGCACTTTTCGTATCTCGGGGAGATACAAATGCTGTGAGTCTGCTGGTGTCCCAACTCCAGCAGGCATGGACCTCTGCAAGCATGGCGCTGGGTGGCCGGGATTTGAATGGAGATCCCCAACGGCTGCAAAGAGACGCCGCTAACGTCTTGGTCCAGTTTCTGCGACCGGCGCTCATCGCCGGATCTGTGCGGGAGACCCTTTCTGAGATGATGCTTGCCTGCGTTTTGAGGTTGGAGGTGGGGGATGACAATCAGACTGTCTTGCAGAAGGCGAAAGAAGAAGCAAAACGACTGATAGCGGGAAGTCATGGCTCGCTCTGTTTTCTTGCATCGATGCGCCAATGGGATCTTCAGTGTGTGCAAGATGATAAGCGAACAAGAATGGCTGATTTCGAAGAAGCGCTTAAGACAAGCCTGTCCCGTCTCGACACTCTCGATGCACATGATCTGCGCAGTTGGGTTGTGAAGACCATGAAAACGGTGGATAGCGTTACTGATGTGATGCTGGAGACCGAGCGTGTGTGATTCTCACACAGATCAGCAAGGGCTCGTTGTTTCGGATAAGCAGTTTTTTGCGGACAAGAGCACACAACTGGCCCAAGTACTTGCTAGACGCAAATGGAAAAGCCTTTCCAATGGCAGTCAGGCAACAGGATCTGCACCGGCGTGTCTTCTAATCCTCTGGCATTCTGACCACGAGAGGTGGAGAACATTGCCGTGGCGTCAGTTGTCTGAGTTCCTCGCTAAGAGGAGTGATGTCGGCATTCCCGTTTTGATTGGCATCCCCCACTCAAATCCAGATCGACAGAGCTCCATATGGCCGGGTCATTCGCCTCATTGGCTGCTGCGGGCGCTTAATTCGGATTTAAATCGGTTGACCGATCCAAGTCCAGGCATTCCATGGACGAGCTACGAGGACCTGCCGGATAAGATCAAGAATACTGGCGACTGGGTTAAGTGGTCTTGCCCTTGGGGAGCCCAGGATTCCCAGTTGATCCGCTACTGCCGATGCAT
>JAHECH010000570.1 GCA_024641835.1 Deltaproteobacteria bacterium | reverse complement strand
TAGGTGACGGGTGAGGCGGGCGGAGGGGTTCCCGGGAATAGCCATGCAAGGCGATGCATGGAAATGACTGATGCAGCCGCGCCGCCCGCCTTCGCTGCCCTCTACTTGCGGAGTCTTTCCCGGTCTCTCTTCGTTTCCTCATTTTGAAAGAGACCCCCGTGGCCCCTCGCAAATCTCCTGATGCGATATCGCGGCTCTGAGAGACCGCCTTCCGGCAGGGGGTAGGGTCGCGCAGAGCATTATGCCAAAGTATTCCTGGGACACGATACTAAGCGATATATGAATAGGCCAGCTCAAAATATCTTCTTGCCAGGTCTCTTGCTTTCTCTTTTTCTTCGTCCCCCATACTCGTGTCATCAAGTTGAAAACTGTTCACTTTGCCCCGCACAAAAGCGCGGTAGACCTTGTAAAAGGTGAGCAGGGATTCTACACCGCTCTCCTGCGATATCTCCTTGTAGGCATTCCAGAGGAGCTTCGAAAAATCGTCTCCCCCCTGGTACTCCAGATCCATGAGGAGAAAGGCGATATCAGCCACTGGATCACTGTAGCGGAACCGCTCATTGAATTCAATACAATCGATGATCGAGACCTTCTCGGTGAAGCAGACATGCTCCATGTGAAGGTCGCCGTGGCAGTCCCTGATTCTTCCTGCTTCAATTCTATTGAGGAAAAGCTTTCGGTTGTTGTGGTAAAAGCGGTCTGTCCAGTGCTCAAGGGTTTGGAATTCCTTCCTGGCGACAGTAATGCCCATGTATTTTCTGACCTGATCGAAGTTCTCATCCGTGTTCACCCTGAATCTCTCAGGCTCGCCGTAAGCGTCAATCTCCTGGCTTCCATGGGCTTCAGAGTGAAATTTCGCAAGCACCTGGGCGACTTTGTTCAGATGAATACCCGTCAAGGCCCCCTTTTTGAAGAGCGACTTCATCAACTTATCTTCAGGAATCCGCCTCATTTTCACAGCATAATCGACCACTTCGCCCTGCTTCGAGCGCAAGCTGTATCTTCTTCCATCAAACCGGACCGGGATCACATCCAGGTAGATGTCCTCTGCAAGCCTCCTGTTCAGTTTCACTTCCTGTTGGCAGTAATAAGCCCTCTTCTCCAGAGTAAGGAAATCCAGGAACCCGAAGTTCACAGCCTTCTTGATTTTATAGACAAACTCATCTCCCACGACCACCGAGGAGATATGGGTCTGAACCAGAGACACGTTTTTCGTTACGTCTGGAAGAGATGAGGGATCCAAGAGATCTTTGATCATGGATGAGATCATTATTTGCTCCTGGGAAGAGCTGCGTTCCCACCGGCCCGTACACAAAGCACCGGTGCTGATTTCATTACCTTGGCCTAGAGACGCCGGTCAAGGGTAAAACAGGAGGCAACCTCATGTCTATTGTTATCTATCGGATTGCTTATAGAGCGATTCCGGAAAGGGCCATTTCCGGATGAGCGGTATACGGGAATGGCTTTGAAACAGACGGATTTTTGTGATATCAGTGGGTCTAGCCCATAGGCAAGAAGGAGAGAGAGAAATGCTGGAGCTGATTGCCGAAGCAGTAGATTTCCTAAAGTCGAAAGTGAAACTGGCACCCAGGGTCGGCCTGATTACGGGAACGGGGCTGGGAGATATAACCCGGAATGTGAGAGTAGCCTTTCGTCTGTCTTATGAAGAAGTGCCCCATTTCCCCAGATCCACGACTGCCGGGCACCAGGGGACCTTGGCCTTCGGCCACCTTGCTGAGTGCCCCGTGGTGGCCATGGAAGGCCGGTTTCACCTTTACGAAGGGTACTCTCCCCAGGAGATCACCTTTCCCATACGGGTCATGTCGAAGCTCGGCGTGAAGATACTCATGATTGCTAGCGCTGCTGGGGGCTTGAACCCGTGTTTTGAACCCGGGGACGCAATGATGGTCACAGACCATATCAATCTGACTGCGAGAAATCCCCTGATTGGAGCCAACCTGGATGAATTCGGACCGCGGTTTCCCGACATGTCCTGCGTCTATGACCGCGCGCTGATGACCATTGTTCGAGAAGAGGCTTTAAAGTACGGCATTCTACTCAGAGAAGGGGTCTATGCAGGCATCCTCGGACCAAGCCTTGAAACACCGGCGGAAACCCGCTTCCTGCGGATGATCGGCGCGGATGCGGTGGGCATGTCAACGGTTTTGGAGGTCATAGCGGCTGTGCATTCCGGTCTTAGGGTCATCGTCATCGCCGCCATCACCAATGTGAACCTACCTGACTGCATGAAGAGCACCTCCCTGGAGGAGGTCATAGCCGTTGCGACTAAAGCCGGGCCCAAGCTCGCTCTTCTTCTTGAGAGGGTCATTGCAAAGCTGCCACGGTAGCTGTACTTAGAGGTTCAAGCGTGGGTTGTTGTTGGATTGGAGGATGCGCTGGATGCTGGAAGCCGATTTGCTGATCAAAAATGGTACTCTTCTGACCATGGACGGCCGGGCCTCGATCATCGAAAACGGCTTCGTTGCAGTCACCGGTGACATCATTTCCCATGTCGGGGCAGACCATGGCAGCCCTATGAAAGCGAAAAAAGTCATCGATGCCAAAGGGGGCATCATTCTTCCGGGATTGATTAACGGCCACACCCATGCAGCAATGACCCTTTTCAGGGGGCTTGCGGATGATCTTCCCCTCATGGAGTGGCTCAATAACTACATTTTCCCTGTCGAAAGCAGGATGGATCAAGACTTCGTCTACACCGGCACGCTGCTCGCCTGCGCAGAGATGATTCTCTCGGGCACGACTACTTTTTGTGATATGTACCTCTTCGAGGATGAGGTGGCAAAGGCTGCAAAACAGGCCGGCATGCGATGTCTGGCTGGCGAAGTCCTCTACGATTTCCCCTCTCCCAACTACGGACCCATCGAAAAAGGTCTCGAATATACCGAGTCTCTCATCTCCAAGTGGAGAGGCGACCCTCTCATTTCTATCGCCGTAGAGCCTCATTCTGTTTACACTTGCAGCGCGGACCTGCTCGTCAAGGCCAACAGCCTGGCTTTGAAACACGGGGCACCTCTCGTCATCCATATCGCTGAAACAGCGAGCGAAGTTCAGGAAGTGATCAGGAGATTCGGGAAAAGGCCCTTCGCCTACCTTGAGTCCCTCAATATTCTGGGGCCTCATCTCATCGCCGACCATTGCGTGCACTTGGATGACGCTGAAATTGCGAGAATTGCCGGGAACGGGGTCAAGGTGATCCACAACCCCGAGAGCAACATGAAACTCGCATCGGGCATCTCTCCTGTCCCCAAGCTTCTTGCCCAAGGAATAACTGTCGGCCTTGGTACAGACGGCTGCGCCTCCAACAACAACCTTGACCTTTTTGAGGAGATGGACACGGCGGCAAAACTTCAGAAGGTGGGGAATATGGACCCCACAGTGTTGGATGCGCTCACGACGTTAAGAATGGTCACGACCTCAGGCGCAAGAGCGCTCGGCCTCGAGAAGCTCATAGGCTCATTGGAAGTGGGAAAGAAGGCTGACATTATTGTCCTGGATACCAATAGACCGCACTTGACTCCTTTGTACAATCCTTATTCCCACCTCGTCTATGCGGCAAGGGGAAATGATGTGACCCACTCGGTGATCGACGGCCGGCTGGTTCTCGAGGAGAGGAACCTTCTTACCCTGGAGCTGAAAGATGTCCTCCGCAGGGCTAATGACAAGGCCGAAAACGTTCTCAACTGGCTGTCCAAGAGCGATACTTACTAAGGAGAGCAATATATTGTTTACATTTTCGCGGGGCATGGGGCCTTTCTTTCGTTCCAAGTCTCCCGGCCTGGTCTTTTCAGT
>JAHECH010000569.1 GCA_024641835.1 Deltaproteobacteria bacterium | reverse complement strand
CATCGACCCCAAGAACTGGCGGCCTACCATCCTTGTCCTGACCGGCAACCCTGGAGAAAGACCGACCCTCGCTACATACGGCTTGTGGATCGGCGCGGAGAGGGGGCTTGTTACGCTTGCCCGGGTGCTGGTCGGCGACCCGAATGAGATCGGCCACCTGCGAAATCCTGCGACGGATCAGCTTGTCACCTTCGTGAATGAAGGTGGATTCAAGGCCCTGACAAGCGTTGTCGTGTCAGAAAACCTAGATGCAGGGCTGACCGTACTCTTGGAGGGATATCCTCTCGGCCCGCTGAGGCCTAACACCGTCCTGATGGGATGGTCATCAGATCCGGATCGTGCCTCTTCTTTTCTACATCACCTCAACACCGTGAGGCGCTCGGGGATGAGCTTGATCCTTCTCCATGACAAAGGGCTTCCAAAGAAATCCTTCGACCGCCGCATCGATGTCTGGTGGAGGGGACAAGAGAACGGTTCTCTGATGATTTTGATCGCGCACTTGTTGACCCTGAACTGGGGATGGTCTCGCGCGAAGATCCGGCTGCTTCGTTGGATCCCAGATGAAGCAGGGAGGCAACCTTCAAAAGAGGCCCTTCAGGAGCTGGTCAACAGCGCACGGGTAGAAGCCCAGGTAGATATTATCGTCTCAGAAGACCCCCCGCCAAAAGTTCTTGAACGTCATTCCGCAGATGCTTCAGTAGTCCTTCTTGGCTTCAAGGTTCCCGAAGAAAGGGACGAAGAAGCGTACAGGTTCCAGATGCATTTTGAAAGGATGCTGTCTGCACTTCCGACAACACTTCTGGTCAGTTCTTCAGGCGAAGCTGATGTGTTCGCATAGGGAGAGCTATTTTTCGAGCCTGGAAAGAAAGAGGGCTATTTCTGAAGCGCCTCTAGCTTCTCCCCATCGGCACTGAAGCCTTGTAAATGGTGGCATTTCCTTGGATCCTGTACTGCTCCACCATCGCCGGTACGATGACAGAGACACCTCGGTTCAGCGAAAGAGCATCGCCCGTGCGAAGATCAGTGATTTTGGATCTTCCCTCGGCACAAATCATGATTTCAAGGCTGCGACGTTTGGGGCTTGTGTACGATAGGTCCCTCCCGGCAGAAATCATGGACAGGACAAATTCATCAGCGTCACTCGGGTAAACCCACTCTCCTTTTCTTTTCCTCTCAGGCTTTAGGATCTTCAATGCTTCATGACTGAAATTTGCGACTTTCAGGAGCTCGTTGAAATCTGTATGCTTGCTCGTCAGCCCAGCTCGCAGCACGTTGTCCGAATTGGCCATGAGTTCAATGCCAGCACCCTGCAGATAGACATGAAGGATGCCGGGAGAGATTTGAATCGCTTCACCAGGTTCCAAGCGAATCAGATTGAGGAATAGAGGCGAGAGCGCCATGATGTCATTGGGAAAGGCACGGGTGAGATTAATCACCCATGTGAAGGTTGGGTCATCCAGAGCGTGAGAGCTTATGAGCTTCACTACTTCGAGAGTAACTTGGCCCTGTTTTTCTCTATTTAATTCCAAGAGAGACGAGAAAAAGGGTTTCATGCTTTTTCCCTTATCCTTTTCCAGCAGGTGTCGAAGGGGAGCCACCAGGGAAGAGATGCCGAACCTCTCCATTAAAGCGAGGCATTCTTCAGGCTTTCGAAATCCCTTCAGCACCCAGACAGAGCTCAGGGCACAGAAAATCTCGGGCTTGTGATTGTGATCCTTGTAATTCCTCTCTGGCGCATTGAAAGCGATTCCTCGATCCTCCTCGCTTCGAAAGCCTTTGCAAGCTTGGTCCCGGTTGGGATGGGCCTGGATGGAGAGGGGTTTTGCAGCGGCGAGGACCTTGAAAAGGAAGGGAAGCTTGTTCGAGAAGCTCCGGGCAACCGAACTGCCCAGAGCCTTTTTCGGGTCTTTGCCGATGAACTCTGCAAGAGGTATCCAATGACGGTCCCAGGAAACGAGAGAGGGGCCGTTGGGATGAGCCCCCATCCACATTTCAGCGAGAGGCTTCCTACCGGGGGAGGGTTTTCCTAGGAGTTCATAAATAAAAGTTCTGGAACCCCAGGCATAATCCTGAACCGGGTTCTTCAAGAGGGCGATTTTGTACATAGGCAGTTGTCAGCTCGCTGCAACAGCATGAGATACACGGTTGTCTCCAAGAGCCCGCGATGCTCGAAATGGTATCAAAGGTTAAGGGGTGGGCCTTTGCGAGTCCAACATAGTATAACTTAATAAAGACATTTGTTAAAGAAGATGCGATCCAGTGTGATTGACTCGTTGTTTTTTTTGGATTATACTAAAATTCTAATTTTCAAGTTTAATGTTGAATAGTCAAGGGCCAAAGGCTCATATATAACGCCTGAAATCCAACAAAGAGGCTTGATCCATGTTTACCTTCGCTTCAGAAGAGACCTACCGGGATGGTGAGATCATCATCAAAGAAGGAACCCCTGGGGACTGGATCTATTACATCATTTCAGGGGCTGTGGAAATTTCCAAGAATATCGGTGGCAGGAGATTTGTCCTGCACAAACTTGAAGCGGGCGAGATCTTCGGAGAGGTCGGATTCATCGGAGGGATAAAGAGAACAGCAACGGTGACAGCCATTGGCCCCACCAATGTCGGCCTCATCGATCGCGAAACTCTGGATGTGGAATTCAACAAGATTCCTTCGGATTTCAGGTCCATCCTCGTTGCCATGGCGAGGCGTTTCGAAAAGATGATTATGAGGGTGGCAGAATTCTCCGATAGGAAAGAAGTGAGGGTACAAAAGACCCTGTCTCTCACCTATAAGGACAATCAATCTTTCGTGAAAGCATATGTGGGTAATGTGAGTTCTTCCGGGCTCTTCATAAAAACCCCGAATCCCCTTAAGGAGGGAGAAAGGTTTCAGCTCAGGCTGCAGCTCCCTGATACTCCCGAGCCTCTCAAGGTTTCGTGCGAAGTGGTATGGGCACGAGGTCAGGCACATGCGAATGAGAAAAACCCAGCTGGAATGGGTGTCAAATTTATTGAAATGAGCAGGAGGGACAAGGAAACCATCGACAGATTCATCCTCAAAGCGAGCAGGGGTCTATCCTCTGGCAGATGAGAAATGGGAACTGTCAGGTAGAAGAAATATTGACAAGAGAAAGAGAGCAAAGTAATTTTTCTTTTATGAGGGGCTACATAAGACATGAGAGCAGAGAGAAAGCAAGATAGGCTCGAGATCCTAAGTGAGGTTCGCCCGATGATCATGCAGTGGACCAACTTTTATTATTTTTGCACGCTCCCGTGGCCGGGAGCTGGCGGAGGTGCTTGAGTCAACCTCCGGGGACCGGATTCAGGGCCATGGGCGAATGAAGCTCATGGCCCTTTTCATTTGCTGGTCTCTTCTCGAAAGAGGAGAGGCAATTGAAACGACAGCGCGGACGGTTTCTATGTCTCAGACATGGCAGAGGGTTTACAGCGATAGGAAAACAAGCCTGGAGAACGCCCTCCTGGCGGTGCGAAGGGGGGCCAAGGTATTTCTGGGAACAGCCTGCGGTGAGCCACAACTTCTCGTGCAGGGGCTGGTGGATCGCGCCCACAAGCTCCATGACGTCCAGATTCTCCACTTCGTTACCCTTGGCAATGCACCGTATACGGAAAGACGGTTTGATGACCGGTTCAGGCATAATGCCTTCTTCGTTGGGCCCAATACGAGAGATGCCATCAACGAAGCACGAGCGGACTATACGCCCATGTTTATCTATGAAATTCCAGACCTCTTCCGCAGGGGTATCGTGCCCATCGATGTCGCCCTGATTCAGACTTCACCTCCTGATTCTCATGGA
>JAHECH010000568.1 GCA_024641835.1 Deltaproteobacteria bacterium | reverse complement strand
ATTGACTTACTTACAAATGGACGTCCCTCTTCACGTCCAGTCGGTGCAGCGGGGGGAGAAGATAGCATCTGAGAAGAGTCTTCATCTAATAGATCCTATAAAGCACTAGTCCAATAAACGTCCCTATCTTCAGAAGCTCCATTTACTTGTTTGCTCGTTTAAATTGAGCAGTCGAAATGCGATTTTCGCGCTCATAGCGCCCATTCAGCGTCCCGTCAGGAGTCAACGTGTAAGAGACTTTCACCCCGGTACTGAGCGATGCGCGCAGCACATTATCCTCGCCGAAAGTTCCGTGAACGCGCACAAAGCCCTGCACGATGTTCCATTCAGGAACACTGCCCCAGCTATAGACCATAATGGCGTCACGACCCTCGATGTTTTCCACCACAAGAGTTCCGTCGAGCCTGCCATCCCAACGGCCAACCCATTTGCCCGAGAACGCAGCAATTTCCTTTGGCACGCTTGATACGGGAGACTGCACGTTGACATCGGGCGGGAGTGGAGTCGAGACCGCGCATCCGCCCATCACAACCAAAAGAGTCAAGTACGCGAATCGCATTGCATATTTCTTTGTCATTGACGTATCCTCCTTTTTCGTTCTCACGTTGCTCTTCAGCCGACGCGATTAGCGATCGGTTGCAAGAGCCTTGTTAGGACGCAAGTATTCTGTCAATACGCTGTGCCCAATTTGCATGTATTCCTGGGTCTAACAAGACTTCAAAGGCTAGGTGCAAAACATTTTCCTCTTTAGAATCTGATTTAATTAACACATCATTAAGTTTAGACCGAAACTCTTCCATATCAGGAACATTGACAGGTCTCTCCTGTAATTCCTTACTCCATTTTCTATCTGATTCGGTGTCGATGTCCCCCTCTAAAGGAATCGAATTCAGAGGGTTGTAAAGGAAGAATTCTGAGATACCTCCTTTGCTATTTATTACGGAACGTGCAAATTCAAAATGGTTGTAAGAAGATATAGAAGATGCAATATGTAGCAACCATAGCGCGGTGAAAAAAGAAATTCTCGGAGCAGATTCTTTTAGCTCTTCAAGAATTAGCTGGCATTGATCTGCTATGTATTGAACCCCTTCTGGACAATTTTTCATTAACGCGGCCAAGAAGGCCCAAAATGGCGGAGAAAGACCGAGGATGAATTCATCGTAATCTCTTGAGAGCCCGAAGTGAGGACCAATCATTGTGAGATAGGTACTTTTTTCTTGCCAGTTGCGAAGTTGTTGAAGATATTCAGTCGATTTAGCGGGGAATGAGTGAACTAATATCCCATAATGTATTGGGTCGGACCACACGTCGCCCCAATATGTACCATACTCTTGGGGAATGGTTTTCTTTGGATGCGAGTGGACATGCAACTCAAGAAAGCGCAAATAATGTTTGATGAAATCAGGATTGTGGAATGAAAGTGAAGCATAGGTTTTTAGATAATTTGCGGTGAATCTGCGAGTTTCAAGGCTTATCAATATCTTTTCAATATCTGCAGACCTCCAAATTTCATGATCAAAGGTTTTGATTAGATCTTCCAGGTTCAATTTCCGATAAAGGCGTCTATGCTGAGATATTATGTCAATGATAAGCCGCGTTAGTTCACCGTCTTTGCTGACATCATATGGTCGATAATTGTAAAGCCCAAAAAGCCTCTGCAAATTGTCAATTTGTGATGACTCCTTGGTGCCTTCTAGAAAGATATGAAAGAAGAATAGAGGCTTTTCAAAATTCTCATTTGGCTGTCCGAAAACTTTGACAGGATTATTGGCTATGGAGCTTGTAACTTTGCTTTCAATCTCAAATATCATAAGAGGAAAATCATGGTCTTCATCAGACAACCATGCAACGTCGACTGCAGGAGGATTCCCAGGTTTTTTTTCAAGAGGAAACTCTTCCTTAATTACATACCCTAATGACTTCCCAAGATTCAGAATAGCGGAAATCATTTCCTTGCCTTCTTTGAGAATATGGCGTCCCATATATGCCTTTAGATATCTTGTTAATGGTATTTTGAGCATCCTAACGCAATGGATAGAGGGGTACATCCATTGGTGAATTAGTATCGGCTGCAATATATGTACAATGCGTTTCTCCTGAGACGCATTGACTTATTTACAAATGGACATCCCTCTTCCCGTCCAGTCAGTGCAGCGGGGGGAGAAGATAGCATCTGAGAAGGGTGTTCATTCAATAGATCCTATAAAGCAATAATCCAATGGACGTCCCCGTCTTCCCTGTAGTCTTCCTCGTTTTGAGCACTAGGAGCAAAAGGTTTACATGGCATTTTTAGTACAACATCTATCTCTGAAGAAGAGGCAAGTAATAGATGTGCCATCTCAAGAGAAAAAGTAGCGAAATTATTGCTATTGAATTCTACGAATCGTGATAGAGGCTGTATATCTTGTTCCAAAGCGAGGAAATAGCTCCAATGGATTAATCTCATATTTCGATTATTCCCTATTAAGATAAAATCTTACCATTTTTACAAGTCAACGTTCCGCATGAGCCGTGCGGGTCTTAGGCGCAATGTATATTCGGTGCCGGTGCTCGTGGTGTTTCACGGAAGATCCCCTCCATCGTGTACGTTCGGGAGATTCTTGATGTCTTCGAGTGCGTACGCAATCCGACTCATATCAGATTTTGATAGGGACTGCGCTAGCGGCCAGTGAATAATAGGCTCGTGTAAAGGAAAAAGCTGAGATAGTTTGGAGAACTTAAAGAATTCTGACGCCCCAATGCCCTCCACTCGAATTGCGAAAACAAATAAAAAGAGCGGCCCGCACAGAAAAGCTATTGATTGGGTATTTCGCTTCAAGCCACCCAGAGGAGGGGACGGGCCGTCCTTAGATAGTCCAATCGTTTGCGACGTTCTTAACCATGCCGTATCTGATGTGGTCGTGTGACGGCCTAAGTAAATCGCGTAATAGTTGGGAATAATCCCTTTTGATTTGAGCAAATACCTGTCTGCCTCGGGGGTAACGCAAATATCAGGTTCTGCGTGCTCACCGACAATCGTTTTCACAGTAATCCAGCGAGCCAGAGTCTCCTGCTTCGCTTCGGTAATTTCGACAGGTTGGTTTTGAAGAATGCCTTTCAAGATTGGCTTCGTTTCCGACTCCAGCTGACTCATCCAACCGCTATTACATTCTTCGCAAACTGCTCGTATTTTTAACGTGGAAAGGTGCCCCTGCCGCTTTACTCTCTTTGACCCTAATGCCGTTTCCCATCTGAAAGTGTGAGTCTCTCGATTATGGCTTTGCCCTTCCATCTTCGGGAAATATTCCCGCATCCAATCAGGCCAAACGTGCTCCTTGCTTCGTTTCTTCCTGCTACCGCAAAAAATACAGCCGGAGTTCATTTTATTGCGCCTAATGCTGCGGATGATCATCCGCAGCATTGTCGAGGCCGCGCGCGGCCTCGACAACGCGAAGGTGAGCTGTGGCGATTACATGCTGAATATTTCAAAATGGTAAAAGAGATTTTCATAAAGCATTAACTTTGTAAGTGCCACGGAATAAGCCATCAGCTCCACTTGCTGGTTAGCTGGTCGGTCCCGTCTCCGTGATCCCGTAATGTGCACAGATCAGTTTCTGAACTGTCTTCACCTGGCTATGCAAAGCACCCTCCTCATTCATATTGGCTTTAAGATCGGCAATAGCCCTGCTGATGTCATGTGATTTCTGTAATTCAAGAAACCTGCAGATAAACTGATACTGCCGGACAATGAGCTCTTCAGGGGAAAGGTGTTGATCCCAGTCATAGATCCTGCCTCCACGACCAAAAGCATCGAGGAAATGCTGAGCGTATACG
>JAHECH010000567.1 GCA_024641835.1 Deltaproteobacteria bacterium | reverse complement strand
GTCCAATGTATGGGGCCTCTTTCTTCTTTAAGGCGCAGCCTTAACCTGGTCGTTTCATCCAGGTTTACCCTAAAGGGCGTGCCTTCTATCACCACTCCATATTCTTCTCTCGCTTTCTCGATAGAAACCTTGTGGTCAAGAATGTCTTCCAAAACGGAAGAAACCTCTCTTTCTAGGGAATCGCCCTGCTCCATTCCCAAACATTCAGCCGGATGAAGACCCCCTGAAGCATTATCTGGAGACCAGGGTTTTTGGATGTACAAAGAGGATCCCTTCTTCTCCTTCTCTTACGGCCTCAAATAGTGGGGTAATTCGCTCTCCTCTTTGCCGGCGAAAGTGCAAAAATAGGGACATTCCTTGCATCGTCCCTTAGGCGCGTCTATGGGTGGTTCTCCTTTTATCGAATGAACAATCCTCACTGTTTCCTCAACAGCCGACTTATCCCCTTCAGCCACCAACACGACGGCTCCCTCGGAGCCGGATACACCGCCCGAGGTCACGTGGGTTGCCTTAACGCCTGTCAGCACTTCCAGGGCTCTTACTTCGTGGACCAGATTCACGTTGGCTAGAGGCATCATCCCTACGGAGCACCCGATCGCGTAATCGAAAGTCTTAGCGCCCATCACCCGCGCTGCTTCACGAACTGATGGTATCAGTTTCTCCAAACCAATAGGTACGATGAGAGGAATTCCGTTTGAATAGACATATCCAAGGGCTTCACCGACAGTTCCACCATTGAAGCCTGCCATGGCTACTCCTACATAACCTTCAGGATCCAGCGCATTGCCTCCCTTGATCATGACAGTTTCAGGATGATAGTCTTCAAACGCTTCCTTCATCTTCATCTGAACGGGTATGCCTTTTCTAAGCACAAGGGCCTGAAAGGCTTCTGACTTGGTGTGTTCCATCTCTTCTTCTGGACTTGCCAGCTGCCTTGGATTTAGCCTGTCTTGGGCTGAGGTCACGCACAAAACCCCCTTGACGCTGATGCCGGCCGTACATCGGCCTTTATCGATGGTTTTGGAAAGCAGTTCTTCCATCACAAAGGAAGTCGTGATCCCACCCGCGACAACAATATAAGCTTTTTCCCACGCTTTCTTAACGAGCTCGAGCTTAACGACAGCCTTGGCAATGAGGCGTTTTGATTCCGAAGGGGTAAGCTGAAAAATGGCCTTCATAAGCGTCTCCGTTTGACCGAATTGGGGTTGACCTTCTCTCCTCTCTCTCCCTGCCAAAAGAGGATGGAGGAATTAAGACAAAAAGCGCAGCACATATGAAAATGACTCATCCCTTTACGACATTCAGTAAATCTTCTCCATTTAAAAATCTCACAATATTCTTACAGAATAATTCAGTTAACCTCTGGTCGTGTTGATCCGACACCCCTGCAACATGTGGAGAAATGATCACATTGGGAAAGTCCCATAACTTGTTATCGATCGGCAAAGGTTCGGTATCAAAAACATCCAAACCAGCTCCTGCGATCCATCCTCCCTCTAACCCCATGATGAGTGCTTTCTCGTCGATCAGAGGCCCCCTGGATATGTTTATGATATAGGCTGTTTTTTTCATCGCTCTCAGCTCTTTTTCTCCTATCAGTCCCTCGGTTTTTTTGGTTTGAGGGACAGCGATAACGACAAAATCGCTCTTAGATAGAATCTCATGGAGGAGCTGGGGGGGAGCCATGAGATCTATGCCGGCGACTCCCTGGGTAAGGCTTGAGAATATCGTGTCTGCGGCTAATACCTTCATTCCCAGAGCCCTAGCCATGGAGGCGACTTCTAAACCAATGTGCCCAAGCCCGATCACTCCAATGGTTCTTCCTCGCAACTCTTTGGGGGTGTACGGGAGCCACTGACGACGATTTTTCCAGTTGAACAGGTCTTGGCCTTGTCTTAAGAACATGAGCATGAACATAAGAACATGCTCTGCGATCGCAATCCCATGAATGCCCGAGGAATTTGTGATTCTGATGTGGCTATTTAGGATACTTTCATCTAGGTGTTCAAGCCCTGCGCTTGACAATTGCAACCATTTTAAATCCGGTGCCAAATCTAATAAATTGGGAGGAACCCGATAGGCAAAAATGATTTCTGATTTCCTGTAGTTATCTCTTACTTCTTCCTTATCAATGGGTAAATAACTGCCCAAACGACCGGCATCTGATCGGTCAAATACCTCCAAACGAGGATCCACATTGGAAATCTGGTCAAGATATTCCTTTTTCAAATGTCGAAGTATAAGGAGCGTGACTTTTCTCATAAAGAGTCCTCCAATTCGTCATGGCTAGAGCGGAATTGTCGTCGACGGCACGGATGGTCTCAAGGTCGTTGGATTTATAGAAGCCCAGCCACCTCGGGAAATTTGAACTCGATCTCCCTGACCCGAAAAATACCTTTTCTTCCCCTGGAATGCACTCCTCCAATGCGATTATAACAACAGGATCATAATACTGGCGTTGTGAGTCTTTATGGCATAGGCAACGAGGGTACGCGGAGGAAACAGATTGAATTTTCGTTTTGTGAGAACTCCCGATCAGAGGAGCCTATTTAGGCGTTCTCTGATTCCAGGAGCATATTCAGCTCAGGTGAATCACTTCTGCTTTTGAGATCTTTCTATTTCCCAACCCGTTTCAGCTCAGCCGCCATAAGAAACACAATTTTGGTCAGTGCCGATTCGGTAAATTTGGGTCAATCGTGCCAACTTAGGTCTCGTGTTCAAAGGTTTCTGCTGGTTCTTGGTGAATAATGGTCGATGTTGCGAACCCATTCAGCGGAAGGGAGTATAGGGAGTTCATCTTCACCTGTCAATAGGAAACAGGGGCCATCATGCCCTGGTCGGGGGATTCAGCCTGATCACGGGGGGTTCTCTAGGGGAGGTGTGAAGGAATTGTTCGAAACTGCTACCTGGAGCTGGAAGCGCTCCCATTATTGAGGGGTAGGGATAGACCGATTTCGCAGGACGCCGCCGCAAGCGGCAAGGCAAGCAGCTCCAGCCGACAGCGGTTGGGACTGATATTGTTTCATCGGCCTACTTGCTCGTGTAGCCATCCTCCCGATCGCGTCGCCGCCGGGCGGCAGCCCGCTGCTCCAGAGCGCCAAAGCCCCCGCCACCTGGGAGTTCGCAGACCAGTTCATCGCCCTTGTTCAACGTAAAGACCATGCTGGAGAGGGGCTTGCCGTTTACCAGCACCCGGCCTACGGAACCATCCTGACCTCCTTCCAGCCCGGGCGGCGGGATGATCAGGTTCACCGGGCGGAGCGAGATGGCGACCGGAATCTCTGCCTGGGGTGTGAAGACGATGCGCTGCCCGAGTCCCCCCCGGAATGTGCCGTCACCGCCGGAGTCATCGATCAGTTCCTTGCGGGAGACCAAGATGGGCGTCTGATTCTCAAAGATCTCGGTGGGCGTCACCACTATGTTCCAGGGGTAGGCCGTAGTAGAGAGGCCGTCCTTGCGGCAGGTGCCGCCCATGCCGCCGTTGGCCAGCATGACCGCGGCGAACGGGTTGCCGTCCGGCCGCCGCCCTGATGCCCAGATGCCCCAGAAGGTGCCGCTTCCCGCCATCACCTGATCGGCAATCACAGGGGCGAGGGCACCAAAGACCACGTCCGGCGCGTGTACGGCCACGACGGACCGCCCCTTCACCGGGACCGGCGGCCGGCAGTTGGCAATCGAACCTTCGGGCGCAACCATCGTAATCGGGCGGAAGAGCCCCTCGTTGTTGGGGATGTCCGGCGCCAGCGCTGACTTCAGGGCAGAGTAGGTGCTGCCTCGCATGTAGTGCAGGCAGACATTGATGGCTCCTTTGAAG
>JAHECH010000566.1 GCA_024641835.1 Deltaproteobacteria bacterium | reverse complement strand
GGCATCCTTGTTGAGCCTCATGTTGGGCGGTATCCATATATGTATCTTCTCTGCCTATTACTGACCATGAAGTCAGACGGTGAGAGAGATTATATTTAGGTGGAAAATAATATGGATTTTCATTTATCATTAAGCTTCTTACAAAAGCTTTACTTGATAAACCACATTTATTCCACCAAGATTCTGAAAAATAGGTGTTCTCACAATGAGCGAAAAAGAATTGAGGGATAAAGCACTCAAGCTCTTCATCAGAGAGATTTTGAATATCATCAATGTATTTACGAGGCGCTTCTGATTTTGCTTCCCACAGAAACACAATACTTGCTCCGTCAGTTTCTATGTCCACGCCAAACGAAAGCCATTCTACTTCTGCATTTGGATCGTGCAATGTTTGCAGATGAACACCACTCAAAGTTCGATTTGGTGTGATACCCCCGGTTGCAGCTATATCAAGCGATCCATTTATTTTGATACGAAATGTATCAAAGGCACTGTAGTCTTTACGTAAATACGCATCATCCATTACAGTTTTGACTCTCTTTACCTCTTCGGATCCCTTCTTGAATCCCGCATTTTGAATCGCAAGTGTTCTTTGAATATTTTTTTGAAGGTCGGGAGGCATACCTCGGTCAATGTATTTTCTTGTTGTAGGAAAAGACCGAAGCGCGCGTATTTTCTGATATAATTCCCAGCAAACTGCTCTGTATCCAACTAGGAAAATTTGCTCTTTTGATCCGGAGAATGGTTTAGATTCGAGCGGCGCGAATGTACTACTATCATGTTTATTGCAGAATGCATCGAATGTGGCCGCTTTACGCAAACCCTTTCTGTGTACTTTAAGTTGATCATTTTCAAAACTCATTGGATAGAAAGTTAATATGTGATGATCAGGACTTTCTATTGCCCTTAACACGCGCGAACGCTGCAATGTATGTGCAGAGGCTATTTTCCCACAAACATTAGGGGCAGCTTCTGGATGAAGGCAAATATAATACCGTGAACTATTAGATGTTTTATCCCTAATCGCCTCAAAGGGTAGTGGTTCTTCTGATTCCCTGTTTAAGTGACAGTATTTATATTTCATACCGGATCCACACCAACAAGGATCATTTCTGCCTATTTTCTTTGACAAACCTTCTTACTCCTTTGGGCCCAACAAGTGATTGTGAAGTTTCTAAGTAACTCCAAGACTCGATGGGTGACTTCAGGGCTGTCAGCGATATAAGGTCACGCGGTACCCATCGAGGCATTGGCCACTTTTCCCGCTTAACCCATTTAAAATGATAAATATTCCCTTGACAGAAATTTTGCAATAGTCTATGCATCTCTTTCTGTATATCATGCCTTTAGTAAGGTTATATAGAAATAGGAGAACTGCATGCTGGCTATCCCTTCAGACTTGCAGGCACAGTTCGAAGAGCACTTGAGACAGAGGGCAATTCCAAATGGCTTGCACGGCTTGTATAAAAAATGGCTTCGCTACTACCTCGACTTTTGCCAAAAATACCATTTCCCTCCCACACAGAAGCAGAGTCTGCCCCGGTTTATTCAAAAATTGCAGGAGAAGAAGCAAACGAAGGCACAACAGGAGCAGGCCGCGACCGCGATAAAATTCTATTACGAAATTCTCGAGGCAAAGAGTCCCTCCAACGAAGAGCCGCTGATTCAACCTCCTGGTCCTCAAAAATATTCCGGCTTCCACGACGATGAACGCTTTTCTATCCGTGAGCGTGGCGCAAAGCCCATTCAATATGAAAAGGGCATTCCTCCCGATTCTCGTAATTCGCTCCCATCGGCACCAATGAGGAGCTTCTCACGACCCGTTCCCTCGCCAGGGAAGAAGCCTGCCGAACGTGAGGGTGGTGCATCCTGGAAAGCTGAATACGCCCGGCTTGGGGATGAAATAAAGGTGCGACATTATTCTTCCAAGACTCTCCAGACCTATAAGGGGTGGGTGCAGCATTTTCAGACTTTCTTGCGCAGCAAGGCTCCTGGCTCGCTATCAGCGAGTGATGTTAAAGAGTTTCTGACTTTTTTGGCTGTAAAGCGAAAGGTAGCATCTACCACGCAAAATCAGGCGTTTAATGCTCTTCTGTTTTTCTATCGTTACGTCCTGAAAAGAGAATTTGGAAAGATGGACGGGGTTGTCAGGGCAAAGCGAAAACCTTATATCCCCGTTGTCCTATCTCGTGAAGAGATCGAAGCTATCTTGAAGCACCTGGAGCCTCCATATGACCTTGTTGTAAAACTGCTTTACGGGTGTGGACTTAGGCTCTTTGAATGCTTGGGTCTTCGTGTGCATTGCATGAATTTTGATGCGGGCATTTTAACGGTCCATGACGGCAAAGGACAAAAAGACCGGACGGTTCCGCTTCCTGATTCGGTTCTTCCGGATCTCCGAGAGCATCTTGAATCCTTGAAGGACCTTCATCAACGGGACCTTGCTCGGGGATACGCCGGAGTATTCCTGGTAAACGCGCTGGAGCAAAAATATAGAAACGCTGCGAGGGAGTTCATCTGGCAGTGGTTTTTCCCAGCCAAGCAATTGACCTATGAGAGTAAGGCCGGAGAATACAGGCGATATCATTTGCATGGAACGCACGTGCAAAAGGCGATAAAGGAAGCGGTGAGCAAGTCCAGAATCTGTAAGCGTGCGACTGCCCATACCTTTCGCCACAGCTTTGCCTCCCATCTGCTCCAGGCGAACTATGACATCCGCACCATCCAGGAACTGCTCGGTCACAGCGACGTGCGAACTACGATGATATACACCCATACGATCAAGAGCCGAACCCTAAAAGAAGCCAAGAGCCCGCTCGATTTTTGAGAGAAATCCCCCCGGAGGCAGTGTGACAGCCGAGATCGGACCTCCGTTCACCCTCGTTCGTCCTTCGATACCGTTCGAAAAGCTCAGGACAGGCCTCAGGACAAACGGCCCTGCCGATCATGGTGAGGTACCCTTCGGATACCTCAGGGTGTTCGGACAGGCCCAGGGCGAACTGATTTAGAAAAGGGCGGAGCTAAAGCTCCTCGGCTTACCACCCTCACCCAACCTCTCCCGTCAAGGGAGAGGAGAATTCGTGGCAGGAAAGGGATGGGAGAAGGGAGAGGAGGGTTGGTGGTGGAAGAGGGAGAGGAGACTTCGTGGGGGAGGCTATCTACCTGCAATCATCTACGCGATTGAGACCGGTTTCCTGGCTCATGATTTTGAATTGGCTATCAACCCGCTGCTCTAAATCCCGGTACATATCGTGTCTCAGAACGATTTCCTCTGCCGTCTGGAAATTGCAGAAAGACCTACTCTCGACCTCATCAATATACTCCATCACCGAACGGGAGAGGCCGGTGTAGTTCCTCACTTCTTCTTTTTTGTTGGAAATGAACAATACGGTGTTGCCGGCATAATTCTCGATGATCCTGCTCAACTCTTCCTTGCCGTGCTCACTGGCGCCCTCCCGCTTCAGCTCTTCCAGTCTCCTTTTATACTCGGAATTCCACACAAGTGCGGGCAGGATGGCTAGAAGCGCGCAGTCTCGGGGGGACCCATAAATCTCGCCCTTTTCGGCCTTTTCCTCGACAGCTTTGCAGATAGATTCGCCTTGCAAGCAGACATTATGGATTAAAGCATTCCCTTCTTTTTCAGCGCCCCTCCCGGATTGCCATAGGCTCACACCGGCCAGCCGAAGCAGGGCAATTTTGGTGCGCTGATCGTCAGCCTTATCCGCTGCACTTTTCGCTGATTGTGCCACATCAAAAAACGCCGGCTCGGCCTGTTCGATGCAGGGGATGCTTTTGACTTTGCTGACGTCCTCTCCGCTTT
>JAHECH010000030.1 GCA_024641835.1 Deltaproteobacteria bacterium | reverse complement strand
CATTCAGTGGTGAGCAGGGATAAGCTGCAGCTAGAGAGATTTCTTCTTGCCGCAAATCAGGAGTTGGAATTGATTTTCGAGAAGATGTTCCAACTTTGGAGCAACTGAAGGGCATAGCGAACCTGATTGTCATTCTCGATCAGGTTTTTCACCTTTTTTCCCGTTTCCTTTTCCTCCGTCGTTTTTTGTGGTCCAGCTTCTTCACCAGTATTATTCGTCATATGGCCTTTCAGATCTTTTTCTCTGATTGGCGTCCCAACCTTTTCTTTTTCCTCCTCAGGCGTGGGGGGCACGAATTTCAGCTCCACGTCAGGAACAATGCCGCTCGCCTGAATCGATCTGCCGCTTGGAGTGTAATACATCGCGGTGGTGAGGCGGAGGCCCGAACCGTCTGAGAGAGGGAGGATGGTCTGAACAGAACCCTTTCCGAAGGTTCTCGTGCCAAGGATGAGGGCTCTCTTGTTGTCTTGGAGCGAGCCAGCTACGATTTCCGATGCGCTTGCGCTGCCCCCGTTGACAAGAATAATGATGGGGTAATTTCGCTCTACCTTTTCCTTGTGCGCCGTAGCCTTCAGGTCCTGAGAGGAATTTCTCCCTTTCGTGCTCACGATGACGCCTGAGTCGAGGAAGAGATCTGCAACGTCTATGGCCTGAGACAGCAGGCCGCCTGGGTTATTGCGCAGGTCGAGAATCAGCCCTTCCAGTTTCCTGCCTTTTTCCAGCCCCTCCAGTTCCGTATTCAAATCCTGAGCCGTCTTCGCCTGGAAAGTGGAAATGCGGGCATAGCCGATCTTTGGGGTAAGCAGTAAGCTCCTGACGCTCTTGATGGGTATCACGTCACGGATTAGAGAAAACTCAAGGGGCTTGTCCGCGCCCTCCCTCATGATGGTTAGGTTGACTTTGGTCCCCTTTTCTCCTCTGATCGCTTTCACAGCATCGAGCAGACTCATATCATTGGTCAGCTTGCCGTCAATTCTGATGATCTTGTCTCCTGCCTGAATTCCCGCTTTGTACGCTGGAGTCCCTTCTATGGGGGAGATCACCATAAGCGCATTATCTTTGAAGCTGATCTCAATTCCCACTCCGGAAAAGGTTCCTTTGGTCTCGGTAAGCAATTCCTGGTGTTCTTCTTTTGTAAGGAAGGACGAATGGGGATCGAGGCTCTGCACCATACCCCTGATGGCGCCTTGGATCAGCTTTTGAGGATCTTCTGGCTCCACGTAGTTTTTCTCTATCAGCCGAATCACTTCGGTCAGGATTTCCATATTCTTGTAAATATCGTCCGTGCCCGCTTTCACGGGCCTGGAACTTCCATTGATGAGGAGGATCACTCCCGCTAGGAGGATCATCGAGATAATCGCAAATGAAACTCTCTTATTTTTGCTCAACATATATCAATACTCCAAAGGTTAAAAAATTCTTTTAAGTATATCCCAGCCCCGTGAATAAGGTCAATGGACTTTTAGCCACTTGACCGGGTCGAGTAAGCCTTCCCCTTTTCTTATTTCAAAGTAGAGTTTGGGTGGATTGAGACCATCAGATGGGCCAAGCTGGCCGATTACCTCCCCCGCATTCACCATTTCCCCTTCCGCCTTGCTCCTTTTTGACAGCCGTGCCAGGATTGTGAAATACCGCGATCCGTGATTGATGATCACCATCTCGCCATAGCCCTTGATCTGTCCAGAGAAATCAACCCTTCCGGGGAAAACGGCCTTCACCTCCGCTCCAGGAGAGCCTTCGATAAAGATGCCCTTGCCCCCATTTTGACCCCCTCCGACACGCCCGCCCTCTTTCACAATCCTACCCTCCAGAGGCAGAGGAAGCTTTCCCCTTGAGCGATCAAAATCCGTCGGCAGTGCTCTCTGTTTATCCTGTTTCCCCTCCTGCGTTTTCTCCAGGCTGATGAGGGTATCCCTTAGGCCCTGAGCCGCGCTCTCCAGTTCCTTCACAGCAGTCTCGTAGAACTCCTTCTCCTGGTGAATCTTCATGAGGAGGATGACCCTCGTGTCAAGGTCCTGTTTTATAGATGCCAGTTGTTTCGCTTCTTCTTTCTCTAGCCGGTCTACTTCTGTCATTTCATCCTTGGCTAGAGATATCTGTCTCCTGCATTCCTTCTGAAGCCCAATCATATCTTTTAACAGGCCGTAATCTTCTCTCATGATCGCCCGAAGATACACGATCCTGCGCCTGAGCTCATCCATACCGGCCGAGGTAGCTAAAGTTCTCACGTATCCCCTCTTGGCATACCGGTAAAACACATCAAGTCTCCGTCCCAGCCTGTCTTCCACATCCCTCATGGCGTTCTCTTGTTGGTCGAGCCCGGCTTCCCTCTCTTTGAGGGTTTTCTTGGCCCTTGTCACCTTCTCATGAAGCTCGTTGATACTCCCTTGCTTCTCTTCGATGACTTTTTCCAGGTCGCTCAGCTGTACCAGGAGGGTTCGCTCCTTTTCTCCAAACTTCTGGTACTGCTCCTTCTGCCGCGAGAGATCCTCTTCCAGCTTCTCGATCTGCTGCTTTTTGTCTGCTGATTCAGATAAGGTTTGGGGAAACGCCTCTCGGGGCGCTAAAACAAATAACAGGAGAAAGGCGCCACTGAGAAAAGGCATGAACCCCTTTCTTGCCATTTTTAAATACCCCATCAGAAGCAAAAAAATCCCATCTCCATCAGTCATGTCATATCCTGAAGGATCGACTGATCGCAATAAAGCTCCCCAAAAGCCCCAGGGAAAAACCGGTAAAGAAAAGGGCGACCGTATACCTTTCAGGCAGAAAGACAATTTCCATCAGTGGCAAATCGAACAGATGAATGGTCTTGAAAGGCAAAAGATAATACATGGCCAGAAGGATCACAAAAGCTATACCTGCTCCGAGGACACCTTGGATCGCTCCTTCGATCATGTACGGGGCTTTCACGAACCAGTCTGTTGCTCCCACGAGTTTCATGATTTCTATCTCGTCTCGGCGTGAGTAGATCGTGAGCCTGATCGTATTGCTGATAATGAAGAGCACAGCGATGCACAGCAAGCCGCCAATGATGAGTCCTGCAAGTTTCAGGATATAAACCAATCCCTCCAGGCGATCCAGCCACTGCTCGCTATACTGCACCTCATCCACACCTTCCATTTTTTCGAGTTTTTCTTTAATTCTCTTCGGGTCAACCTGATGCCTTCCGAAATCGTTGAACTGCACTTCAAAAGAAGCAGGCAACGGATTCTTGGTAAGACCATCCAGCAGAGCGGCCTGGGATCCCAGTATTTCCATCAAATTGCTCCAAGCCTTCTCCTTGGAAACGAAACCTTTGATCTCGGCTCCGGGGAGGCTCTTGATTGCCGACCCGATTTTTTCGATGCTCTTTTTCTCAACGCCGTCTTTGAGGTATACGGACATGGATAAGGACTGCCCCCACTGGAGAACCCATGTGTTCACGTTGACCCATAATAGGACGAAGGCTCCGAAAAAAAGGAGAGAGACGGAAATCGTGCCAATGCTTAGGGCATGAATCAGTCTGTTCCCGAGGAGATTTAAGAAGGCATGTTTGACGTAGTATGCCCAGTTCCTGAGGTTCGTCATCCCGGTCTCTACTGATGAACGATTTTTCCTTTGATCAACGCGATGATTCTTTGCTCTGTATTCCTGAGCAGCTCCCGGTTATGGGTGGCAATGACGACGGTGGTCCCTTTCAGGTTGATGCTCCGAAAAAGGATCATGATTTCCCGGGTAATATCCGGATCTAGGTTGCCTGTAGGTTCATCTGCAAGAAGGATCAGAGGATCGCCGATCATGGCACGGGCGATGGCCACCCTTTGTTGCTCTCCACCAGAGAGCTGCAGCGGGTGGGATTGTTCTTTTGTCTCCAACCCCACGGCCCTGAGCATCTGATGCGTTTTCTTTCGAATGATCGCATGTCTCTCACTGGTGACTTCGAGAGCGATCGCAACGTTCTGAAGCACCGTCTTCCTGGCGAGGAGTTTGAAATCTTGAAAGACGAAGCCTATTTTCCTGCGCAACAGATCAAGCTTTGTACTGCTGATCTTGTTCAGATTGATCCCGTTGATCAGAATCTGGCCCTCTGTTGGCTGTTCAGCACCAAATATGAGTCTCAGAAGCGTGGTCTTCCCCGCACCACTCGGGCCGGTGATAAAAACGAATTCACCTTTCCGAATTCTGAGATTAATGTCGGCCAGGGCTGTATTTGCCCCGAAAGCCTTTGAGACTCGGAAAAACTGAATCATAAGCAAATGTGTGTCGTTTCACACCATCCCTAATAAGTCCCCAGTGCCCGTTCCAGTCTTGCTCTGGCTAGGTTGTGATCATACAGGGCTTGGTAATAGTTACTCCTTGCTTGGGTGAGGAGTGTTTGCGCATCCAGCACCTCCGTAATGGTCGTCACCTGGGCCTTATAACGCTCTTCGTTGACTCTCAGGTTTTCTTCAGCCTGCTCAACCGCCTTGATCGTGGTTGGGACATTCTTCGCTGCCACGTCCAGGTCCTGTAACGCCTGTTTTACTTGAAGGCGAATGCCATCTTCCACATCCGCCTTTGTCTGTATGATCTCTTTCTTCTTGCTCTCCTGCTCTTTCGCAGAGTAGTATGTTTTGCCCCAATCCCAGAAAGTCCAATTAAGCAACGCGGTCACCTGCCACGCATTGGGCTCCAAGAAAGGGCTCCCTCCCTCGGCCGCAGCGGTGTCTCCTTGCTTGATGTATTGATAGTTTAGGCTAACTTCAGGATAGTATTTGCTTTTAGCAAGGCGGATCTGCTGGTCGGTTTGAAGCAGATTCACATCGAGGATCTTGATTTCGGGACGGTCGCTCAGGGCGCTTTTTACGTAATCCTCATAAGTCCCTTTTTCGGGAGTGTAAGTCAGGATGTCTTCCAGCTCTACAGCCTCGTTCATGGGCCGTGCCAGGACGGTGTTAAAGGCCGACCGTGTCACCTGAGCTCCACTCTCTGCCTTCACCAGATTCTGCTCAGAGTTAGCCAATTCCACCTCTGCTTTCAGAAGATCGTTAATCGGTATTATTCCCACGCTGTAGAAGCTCCGCGCCACGTTGGCGTTCGATGTGCGCGACTCCACATCTTTCTGCGCCACCTCGACCGCCTTGTCCGCTGCTAGGACGTTGTAGTACGCCTGCTTGACCTGCAGTGCAAGGTCCAGTCTTTCCTGTGCTAGTTCCAGTTCAGACTGGTCGATTCCCAGCTGGGCCAGACGGTAAGTGCTCAGCAACGCAAAACCGGTGAAAAGAGGTTGGGTGATAGAAGTTGTCCAGTTATAGTAGTTTTCAGAGGTTGTGACGAGTTGTCCTGTAAGAGGATTTGATCTGATACCAGACTCGTTAAACCTTGTGTACCCGTAGCTGGTAGACAATTTCGGCAAGAAGTCTGCTCTCGCCTGCTTTTTCACAGAGGTCGCCTCGTCAACCCTCTCTTCCCTTGCCTTAACCTTGTAACTGTTTTCCATTGCTTCTGAGATACTCCTCTGGAGCGTATAGAAGTTCTTTCGCTCCTGGGCCCCTGCGAGCTGGGGCGAAAATAACAGAATCACAGCGACTAAGAATCCCACAATCTCAACAGCGCGGTCAAATTTCATTTCGGCTCCTCCGTCTCCAAGGAGAAATTGCATATTCATTAGAATAACAGCGGGTATAAGTCAATTCTAAATAGAGCCTCTTTTCTCTATGCCTCGTCCCTGGAGAATCCAGCTCCGAATAAGGCAAACCACAGTGGAGGGAGATTCTGAGGCGCTGCCATGAATTAATCAGGATTTTCATGCCCCAGGTGAATCATCCTCATCCTGGCAGCTTCTTTCCTTTTCTCCTCCCATTCCTGCCACTCTTTTTTGAGCCGTTCCACCTCACTCTCCAGACGCGCGATTTCATCGTTCTTCCCGCTGGTGCTTGCGGCGAGTCGATAGATCTTTTTCTTCAGGTCTCTCACCCTTTCTTTGATGTCTCGCATCGCATTGAGAGCCTGAAGTTCATCCTCAGTAGGAACCTCCACCTTGTGACATCCTCTGCCACAGCTCACTTCATTCTCGGGTGCATCCGTCATCGTGTTTCCACTCCTCGGGAGATATTCGTCTCTCGACCCTAAAGCCTTCGATGATCACTGTGAATAGGTTATCAGCTAGCCTGATATTGTCAATGGTTGCTTCTTTTGCGGGGTAATGTGCTTGACATCCTAACTCTACTTCACTAGTCTGGTTTCATCTCCTATGTCTGGAGGAAATTTCTGGTCATCAAATCTGAGGCGCCCCGGTTTTAGAATTGAGGGCCAAGGTCATAACACGCTTGAGCGGCAAAAACCCGGTTTGCCAACCATTGCCTTCTTCATGCAATCCAAGGTCTAACGGTTATGAAACTGAGTACCAGAGGACGGTACGGAACACGACTCATGCTTGAGCTCTCAAAGCATTATGGCAAAGGGCCCATGAGCATGACTGAAATCTCGAAACATCAGGAGATCCCCATAAAGTATCTCGAGCAGATCATCATCCCCCTAAAAAAGGCCAAATTGGTGACCAGCGTGAGAGGGCCGAAAGGAGGCCACATGCTTGCCAGGCCCCCTGAGGAAATCAGCCTCTGGGACATCCTTGCTCTCTTGGAGTCGAGGATGGCTCTTGTGGACTGTCTTACCGATGAAGGCGCCTGCCCGAACGTATCGACCTGCCTAATTAGGCCCGTGTGGGGCGAAGCCTACAGCGCTATGGTGAACCTCTTCAAGAAAACGACCCTCAGCAATGTCCTGAAGCACAGCAAGTTTCCTCAGGATAAAATCCATCCCGAATAGGAGGTTCGGAAGGCATCCTTCCGACTGCTCATGAAAGTTGCTGAAAATATCTACGCCTTCCTGTGGCCGGATCCCAGAGTCAACAACGCAAACACCTATTTCATCCAAGGCGCTAGAAACATCCTGATTGATCCAGGCCACTATCAGCTTTTCGGGTATGTGAGAGACCATCTCTCCAGGCTTTCCTTGACTGCCGAAGACATTGACCTTGTGATTGTCACTCATGCCCATCCCGACCACATCGAGGGGGTTCAGGCCTTCACGGGCTCTTCAGCGCTCATCGCCCTGCATCCTGCGGAGCTTGAATTGATCAAGTCAGTGGCCCCTCATTACGGATCAACCATGGGCATTCCAGGTTTTGAACCACAGATTCTGTTGGAAGAGGGAGACCTAGAGGTAGCCGATATGTTCTTTCAGGTGATTCGCACTCCCGGCCATTCCCCTGGATCCATCTGTCTTTACTGGCCTGAGAAGAAAGCCCTCTTTTGCGGTGATGTGATTTTTCAGCAGGGTTTGGGGAGAACCGACTTGCCGGGCGGAAACGGGGGGCAGCTCAAGGAGAGTATCCGCAGGGTCGCCCAACTCGACGTGGAGTACCTTTTCCCGGGGCATGGAGATATCGTCGCTGGCAGCGAATCGGTCCGGAAGAATTTCAGTGATGTTGAGACCATGTGGTTTGGGTATATATGAGAAGGTACACGGCGCACGGGGCACGGCTCAGCGCAAAGGCATAAGACGAACATCAAGGTGCAAGGCGCACGGCAAAAGAAAAACAAAGGCAGAACTTCTAAGACGCCAATCACGAAAACTAGAATCCCTTTTTCCCTTTCAAGGTTTCCTCCTTTCGTGCTTTCGTGATTAAGATTTTGCTCTTTTATGGGTTCAACGGACAGGTCCCGTGAGTAACAGGTCCTACGTGATCCTCACCGTGGGCAGGAAAGTCTTAGACGCATTTGCCGTGAGCCGTGTACCGTCTTCCATGAAGCTGAGAATTCAATCGCATTTTGAAAAAGGAAGCTCATGAGGAAAACCCCACTTTCGCGGATACCCCAGATTGATTTTGATTTGCGCCAGCTTGAGATTTTCCGGAGGGTCGTCGAGCTCGGAAGCTTCTCTAAAGCCGGAGAAGCCGTGTTTCTCGCTCAGGCATCGGTGAGCGAAAGGATAGCGACCCTGGAAAACATGGTTGGAGTGAGACTTCTGGATCGCCTCGGGAGGCGCGTTGTTCCTACCAGAGCGGGTGAACTCCTTTATAAGCATGCCCTCAAGTTGCTTGACTTAAAGCGGGCGGCGGTTCTGGAAATCCAGGATTTCCTCGGCATGAAACAGGGGGAGATACGCATGGGAGGAAGCACGATCCCGGGAGAGTACATCCTTCCTAAAGTCATTGGCCGCTTTGTGCAAAAATACCCCTTGATCAGTATCACCCTGACGGTCGCCGACTCGGAAGAAATAGAGAATAGGGTCCTGAGCGGCGAGTTTGAACTCGGAATCATTGGCCGCAAGAGCGATAACACAAAACTCAGGAGCGAGGAACTCTGGGAAGACCAACTAACCCTGGTTGTCCCTGCGAAGCACCGTTGGGCCGGGAGAAAAGAAGTTTCGATTCAAGAGCTGGCTGAGGAAGCATTCATATCGAGAGAACTGGGCTCAGGGACCCTACGAAGTCTGGAAGATCATCTTCAGGCAGCGGGGTTAAAAGGAATCGACGCCCTCAGGGTGGTGGCGCGCCTGGGCACTTCCACAGCTGTAAAGGAAGGAGTGAAGGCTGGTGTTGGAGTCTCCATCATTTCTACAATCGCTCTCGAAACGGAATTGAAAGTTGGGATTGTGAAGGCGTTGAAGGTGAAAGATCTGCGAATGACCCGGAACTTCTATTTGATCAGAGACAAGAGAAGAAGCTTATCCCCCCTATGTAGGGCCTTCATCGATTTTCTCCTTTCTGCCCCGAGGGAAGAGAATCCGTCCTGACTCGTCACACGACCCCCTTTTGTTTCTTCAGTCAAGCGAATAAAGCCTATCGGTATTCCCTTGAAAAAACTGGAATGAAATCGGTTATTCCAGTTTGACATATCCACCTTAGCTTTGTTTAAATCTTGCACAAACCCCACAAAAGCATTGGAGACTCCCCAATGAATCGATTTTTCGGCTTCACCTGAGTACGTGCTCACGGTTCTACCCGGGTTCGGTAGGCTTAGAGCCGCGCCGGAAAATCGCCTTCTCCCAAATTGAATCTTTCAGCGAATTCTTTTCCTGCTGGCTCACCTGCCTTTTAAAAAAATAGAACGGGGGCAATGGTGCTGGCGCGCCACACGGACTTCAAATCCGTTGTCCCGGTCTGCAAAACCGAGAGGAGGTTCGATTCCCCTTGCCCCCTCCAAGAAGACTCTCGAGCGAAAATGGAAAAATATATCACGATCGGTGTAGCTGGCCACGTTGATCATGGAAAAACCTCTCTGGTCCGCACCCTCACGGGAATCGACACAGACAGGCTCGAGGAGGAAAAGCGCCGGGGTCTTTCCATTGAATCGGGGGTGGCCCCGCTTCATTGTGAGACCGGACTGTCCGTCGCTCTTGTGGATGTTCCCGGCCACACCGATTTCCTTAAGAACACCATCCGCGGACTGAGCTGCGTGGACATGGCCATTCTCGTGGTGGCATCTGATGACGGTGTCATGCCCCAGACCCGGGAGCACCTGGAGCTTCTTGCCCTCTTTGGAGCCAAAACCGGGTTCGTGGTCCTCAGCAAGGCGGACATGGTGGACAGGGAGACGCTGGAACTGGCTGAACTGGAAATCAGGGAAGCGGTAGGAGGGACCGTATTCCAAGGAAAGCCCGTGATTCCCTTTTCCGCTCTGGACCGACAAGGGTTAGCTGAGATCCGATCTGCCATCGAGGAGGAAGCAGCACTCCTGGAAGCCAAATCCGCTCGCGATCCATTCAGGCTCTGGATCGATCAGGTGAAGCGGGCAGCCGGTTTCGGAACGGTCGTGACCGGGACCATCCTTTCAGGGACCTTGAGCCAGGATGATCCACTCGTTCTCCTGCCTTCCGGCATCGAGACCAGGGCACGATCCCTCGAAACCCACCACAAGCAGGTCGAAAGGGCTTATGCCGGCCAGAGAGTCGGCATGAACCTTCACAGGGTCCCTATGGAGCAGGTGACCCGTGGGATGCTCCTCGCGGCCCCGGGGTTTTTGAACCCTGGCTTCCTCCTCAATGTGGACCTGAAAGTGCTCAAGACCTCCAAAGCACCCATCAGGAACCGTCAGAGAGTGAAGCTCTACCTCGGCACGTCAGTGACCAACACCCTCGTGGTTCTCATGGAAAAACAGATTCTCCAACCGGGAGAAAAGGGCTTGGCCCAGTTGCGTCTCATGAAACCGGTGGCCGCCTTGCCGAGGGACCCTTTTGTCATCTCTAAAGGCTTTACCAGCCGGCGTGGTGAAGGACGAGTACTGAGAGAAACAATATCTCAATCATAGGAGGAAAAAGGGATGAGCCAGGATTACAGAAAAATGTGGGAAAGTTTAGGCCTGGACCTTCCAGCCCATGACGCTTTGCTGGAGGTGCTCGGTAAAGGCTACAAAGACATCTTCATGGCCCAGGAGAATCGGCCCAAGGGAATGAGCTATTTTGATTTCGTGATCAGTGAAGTCCATGGCCTGCGGGTGAAGGAACTCCTGGATGAAAAGGCCGCAGGCCGAAAAATCATTGGATCTTTCTGCGTCTTCGTGCCCGAAGAGATCGTGCGCGCCGCAGACGCCACACTCGTCGGCCTTTGCACGGGCGCGGACTTCGCAACCGAGGAAGTCGAAAAACTGCTTCCCCGCAACACTTGCGCCCTTATCAAGTCAGCCTTCGGCTTCAAGTTGGGCAAGGTATGCCCCTACATCGAGTCGGCAGACATGATCGTTGGTGAAAATACCTGCGACGGCAAGAAGAAGTCCTATGAAACGTTGAACGGCTTGGTCAAATACCTTTACGTCATGGATCTCCCGCAAACGAAATCTTCCCAAGGCAGAGCACTTCTGAAGGCGGAATACATCCGCTTCAAAGAAGAGGTGGAAAAGCTGACGGGCGTGAAGATCGATGCAGCAAGACTTAAGAAAGGAATCGAGATCGTCAACAGCAAGAGAAAGGCCATTCACAGGCTTAACAGCCTCCGGAAAGCGGACCCTGTGCCTATTTCAGGCCTCGATGCTCTCTTAGCCAACCAGGTCTATTTCTATGACGATCCAGGTCGCTTCACGAAGTCCATCAATGCTCTCTGCGACGAACTTGAAAAGCGCGTCCAAAAGGGGGAAGGAGTGTTCCCGAAAGGGACACCGCGAATTCTTCTCTCCGGCTGCCCCATGGCCGTACCCAACTGGAAGGTGCCGTGGATCATCGAAAGTTCGGGAGGAACGATCGTGGGAGAGGAATCGTGTGTGGGAGAAAGAGGCACCCGGAATCTCGTGGATGATTCCGGGAGCACTGCCGAAGAACTCATGGATGCTATTGTAGATCGCCATTTCCAGATCGATTGTGCCATCTTCACCCCGAACCCGGACAGGCTCCAGCATGCGACAGAGATGTTCCGGGGATACAATGCAAACGGCATTATCCATTACAGTCTCCAGTTCTGCCAGCCCTACCTCATGGAATCCATTCCTGTGGAAAAGGCCCTCGAAGCAAAGAACATTCCTACCCTTCGGGTTGAGACTGACTATAGCATGGAAGACGTGGGACAACTCAAAACAAGGGTGGAGGCCTTCATCGAACAGTTGAAGTGAGGAGTAACAGACGAATCATGAGATGCGCAGGGATCGATATCGGCTCCAGGAGTATTGAAGTGGTGGTCATGGAAGATGGCAGGACCATTGAAACCAGGCGGAGCGACTCCGGTTTTGACCCTCTGAAAGAAGCCTTGAAGCTTCTTGATGGAGCCAAACATGACCGGATCATGGCCACAGGCTACGGGAGACACCTCCTGGAGGTTGCCCTTGATGCGCCCACGGTAACGGAGATTAAAGCTTACGCCGCGGGCGCAAAAGCTCTGTTTCCCGAGGTAAGGATGATTCTTGACATCGGCGGCCAGGATTCAAAAGCGATCGGGCTTAACCAGGACGGGAAGGTGCTCAAGTTCGAGATGAACGACCGGTGTGCAGCAGGAACAGGGAAGTTCCTGGAAATCATGGCCCGCACCTTGGGCTTCACGCTGGATGAATTCGGCCCCGAAGCTCTCAAGGGCAAGAAAGACATCCAGATCAGCAGCATGTGCACTGTGTTCGCGGAATCCGAGATCACCTCTTTGGTGTCGAAAGGCGAAGATCGGCGGGACATAGCGCTAGCCCTTCACCGATCAGTGGTGCGTCGTGCATCGAGCATGGTGAAAAGAGTATCTCGGCAGAAACCCATCGTCTTTGCCGGTGGTGTTGCAAGAAACCCCTGTATGCGGCATTTAATAGGTGAGGCTTTGCAAATGGAAATCCTAGTGCCTCGAAACCCGCAGATGGTTGGCGCGTTTGGTGCGGCCTTGCTGTGCGAGGAAAGGGGTGAAACCGGGCAGAGATGTTTTTCCCCACAACCGGTATCGGTTTTCCAAATTTGACAATCGGGTAAGGCCCGCTTATTTTCTTAGCGTCCCTGTAGTCTTACCATGGGTTGGTTTATTTTAGGCGATTCGTCATTTTGCGATACCGTAAGTCTCATGGCAGCGGGGACAAATCTTGAAGAACTTCTTGGGAAGGATTGACCCGTGACAGATCAAATGAGCCGCCGCCTTACCCAGATGGTTCGAGGGTCCGGCTGAGCTTCCAAGCTGGCTCCAGGGGACCTGGACAAAGCACTTTGCGGGCTCAAACTGCCCACTGATCCAAATCTTATTGTTGGCCTTGATCGTGCCGATGATGCTGGCGTCTACAAAATCTCCGACCATCTCGCCCTTATCCAGACGGTCGATTTTTTTACTCCCATTGTAGACGACCCGTACGCCTTCGGGCAGATCGCCGCAGCCAATGCTTTGAGCGATGTCTATGCCATGGGGGGTGTTCCCAAGACAGCCATGAATCTTGTCGCCTTTCCCGCAAAAGAAATGGACATCTCCATTTTGCGTAGGATCATCGAGGGGGGGCTGGACAAGATGCGGGAAGCTGGAGTGGTTCTTGTCGGAGGGCACACGGTAGAGGACACAGAGCTCAAATATGGCCTTTCCGTGACCGGCTTCATTCATCCTGATCGCGTTCTCCTCAAAAAGAACCTCAAGGTGGGAGATCGCCTCATTCTGACCAAGCCGCTCGGCACAGGTATCATCAGCACGGCTATCAAAGGAGGCCTTGCTTCAAAGGAGATTACGGAACTAGTGACTCGCGTCATGGCGACCCTTAACAAGGATGCGGCAGGGGTTATGGAGGATTATCCTGTTCATGCCTGCACAGACATCACCGGTTTCGGATTCCTCGGTCACCTCGCGGAAATGGTTGTGGGATCAGGATGCGGCGTCCGGATTCATGCCACGAGCGTGCCTGTATTTAAGGAGGTCCTTGAGTACGCGGCCATGGGCCTTTTGCCTGGTGGCGCATACAAGAACCGGGAATTCAGGCAATCGATGGTGGACTTTGCACCGAACATGGATCGCACGCTTCAGGATGTGCTCTTTGACCCGCAGACCTCCGGAGGATTGCTTATTTCCGTGGACAGGAACGGCGCTCAAGCTTTGCTGAATGCGCTGAAAGCAAAAGGGGTCCGTGATGCTGCCGTGGTGGGCGAAGTCGTCGCCGAACCCAAAGGAAAAATCATCGTTGAATAGTCACCACAGTCTTTCATGCCCCACCCTTGTCGGGACATGAAAGACTGTGATGAGTGATAGAAAGGAGTTTTTTATGCTCAAAGAACTGGATTGCCGCGGGCTTGCCTGCCCTGCCCCGGTTTTGCAGACCAAGCAAGTCCTTGAAAAGGAAAACCCTGATGTGATCAACGTCATCGTGGATAACGAGGCAGCGCGCCAGAACGTCACCCGCTTCCTGGAGCACCAGAAGTTCCTGGTTTCGGTAGAGAAGCTGGGATCCGACTTTCATGTCAGTGGTCAAAGGACTGGTGAAGCGACTGCTCCTGAGAAAAAGGCTGAAGAACCTGACACAGCCCAAAAGAAGATCATGGTCATGGTCGCCACCGACTCCATGGGTCGGGGCGATGACGAACTGGGCGCCAAGCTCATGGTCAACTTTTTAAAAACCCTCAAAGAGATGGGCCATGAACTCTGGCGGCTCGTTTTTGTGAACAATGGAGTGAAGATGACGGTTGAGGGGTCAGATGTGTTGCCCGTCTTGAAGGACCTTGAAGGCGATGGGGTTCATATCCTGGTCTGCGGCACCTGCCTGAATCACTTCAATCTTCTAGAGAAGAAAAAGGTGGGAGAGACGACCAACATGCTCGATATCGTCACTGCCATGCAGCTCGCTGACAGTGTCATCAATATATGAAGACACGGCACAAGGCGGACGGTACAGGGTGCACGGGTAAAAGATTGTGTCCTCATCGACGTACCCCGGGAGAACGGTCGGCGATAACAGGGTCTTTTTTCGTGTTTTCAGCATTTCGTGTTTTCGTGATTTACAGTTCCTTCATTTTCTCCTTGAATAACTGATTCAATTCCGACACCGTCCTGAGC
>JAHECH010000029.1 GCA_024641835.1 Deltaproteobacteria bacterium | reverse complement strand
GGGATTACCTATGCATTGATGCCTAAAGGAGAAGCTGACGGCATCTCCATCGTCTTTGAAGGGTACGGCCGTGCCGATGCATCGGACGGCCGGGTCTTCAAGTGGGCCTTCAATTTCCCCACCAACTACTGGTCACAGAACACGGCAAAGATTAAGTGGATCGCCATGAAGCAGGGGTGGGACGGCAAAGACATGGAGAACATGGGGAAGTATTTGAAGGGAGTGAAGATCGCGAACCTTTACATCGACGTCCCCTACGGGCAGGAAACCAAACCTATCCTGGACGATCTGTCCAAGACATACGGGTTCGAGGTTCGGCATTTTCCTGTGTCGTGGCCGGGCATCGACCAGAAGGCCCAGTGGATGGACATCGCAAGGCGATACAAAGCGGACTGGGTCATCAACCGCAACTGGGGCGTTTCCTGCACCGTTCCCCTAAAAGAAGCAGCCAGGCTTGGCTTTCCGGCTGACCACATCCTCGGAGTCTGGTGGTGCGGTTCTGAAGAGGACGTCCTGCCAGCCGGGCCGGCCGCCAAGGGCTACTATTCGACCAACTTCCACGGCGTGGGCAAGGATTTCCCCCTCATCCAGAGGATCATTGAGAAAGTCTATGGGGCCATGAAGGGCCACATCTCCTTTACCCGGGTCGGAACGGTCTTCTATAACCGCGGCGTCGTGACCGGGATTACCATGCATGAGGCCCTTCTCACAGCGCAGAAGAAATTCGGGAAGAAGGTGATCACCCCTGAAGAGATGCGCTGGGCCCTCGAACACCTGAACATCACCCAGGAGAGGATCAAGGAGATGGGGGCTGAGGGCCTCATGCAGCCGATCAAGACTTCCTGTGCCGACCATGAGGGAGGCGGCAAGGTCTTCATCCAGCAATGGAACGGCGAGAAGTGGGTCAACACGGGCGATGTTGTGGAACCGATGAAAACCTACGTGAGGAAAATGGTCGAAGAGTCTGCGGGCAAATATGCTAAGGAGAAAAATATTACCTTGAGGGACTGTTCAAAAGAGCAATAATAGTACACTCTGGTTTGAATTCAACGATCCGGACCATTCCGAGCGAACCATCGATTCGCTCGGAATGGCGGGGAAGAATCCAATCCCGCCCTCTATGCGGGCGGAGAAAAGGTTATGACTATGCCGGTAGTGGCGCCTCCTTTGTTGAGGGTCAACAATATTGAGGTCATTTACGAACACGTCATCCTGGTGCTGAAGGGTGTCTCTCTGGACGTTCACGCAGGCCAGATCGTTTCACTGCTCGGGGCGAACGGCGCCGGCAAGTCCACGACGCTCAAGGCGATCTCCAACCTGGTGAAGTCCGAGCGGGGCGAGGTGACCAAGGGCACCGTGGAGTTCGACGGGAAACGCATTGACAAGCTCTATGCCCCGGCAGTGGTTAAACTGGGGGTGATCCAGGTGATGGAAGGACGGCACACCTTCGAACACCTCACGGTTGAGGACGATCTCCTGACGGGTGCCTACACAAGAGGCAGGGAAAGGGGGATCCGGGAAGCGCTCGAGAAGGTCTACAAGTACTTCCCAAGGCTGCGGGAACGGAGGCATGCCAAGACGGGATACATATCCGGGGGGGAGATGCAGATGTGTGCCATCGGTAGCGCGCTCATGGCGAAACCCAGGATCATGCTGCTCGACGAACCGTCCATGGGGTTGGCGCCCATGCTGGTCAAAGAGATCTTCGACATCATCCGGCGCATGAACCAAGAGGAAAAGGTGGGCATGCTCCTTGCGGAGCAGAATGCCTCTATGGCACTTCAATACGCGCAATACGGCTACGTCATGGAAAACGGCAGGGTCGTGCTCGACGGGGATGCCGAGACCCTGCAAAACAACGAGGATGTGAGGGAATTCTACCTGGGATTGACTGAAATCGGAAAGAAGAGTTATCGGGACGTAAAGCACTACAGGAGAAGGAAACGATGGCTGGCCTAGTGCGGCCCCGTTCTTCATCGTGCACCAGGTCGATCATCAGCCTCTGTCGGAGTCCCGGCCTTAGGCAAAGGGGTCTGATCGAGCAGGCGGTCCATCTCTACATGATGTCCTCCAACTCCTCCTTCGAAACCTGGTAGGTCTTGTCAAACTCATCCCAGAACTTCTTGTCTTTGTTCTTCCACCCGTGACCGAAGCGGCGGTCGAAAAAGGAACTCAGGCGAGCGAACCAGTTGCCCGTTTTTTCGATTCCCTTCTCTTTGGCAAGAAGGATCTCCCTGAGGTAGATGGCGATTTCGAACATGTTATCCTTGGGTATGTACGACTTGGCCCCAAGCTTAATGGACCCAACGAGGTTGTCGGGGTTCAATCCGTGGGCGGTCAGCATAAGGGCGGGTATATTCTTCTCCGTCGCGATTTGTAGAAGATCAAAGCCCCTCACGCCCATGATGTCGAGGATGGCTGCATCGTAGTTCCTGCTCTGCAGAAGCTCCTTGGCCGTCTCATACCTCGAAGCCGTCTCAAGATCGCAGGCCTCCAGCAGGTCCTTCAGGGTACTGAGGATATCGGGTTCATCGTCTACGACAAGGATCTTCTTCCCTTTCAGGATGTCATCGGCGCTCATGGACCTGTTCCTCCTTCTCCGTCGTTCTATTTCCCTGCGGGGAGCCCTTGAGAGTTGTGGTACGCAACTTTTCTTAATTACTCTATAACTGCATTTCCCTGTAGTCAAGCCCGGAAAGGATTTGACATGGCAGGCTTTGTTCGTTACAGAGTCATGGAGCGTTGAAGCAACGGAGCAGGAACTATTCAAATACCAAGGAGGGAGACAATCATGGATTTCAGGTTTTCCCAGAGAGAAGACATGTTGAGAAAGGCTGTCAGGGAGTTTGCCGAAAACGAACTGCCCTCCAGGATGGAGGCCATGGAAGAAACCGGCGAGTTCCCCATCGACCTTATGAAGCCGATGGCACAGCTGGGCATCACCGGGGTGATCACCCCGACCCAGTATGACGGCGTCGGATTGGGGTACGTGGCCCGAACCATCGTTCTGGAAGAACTTGGAAGGGTATGCGCGGCCATGCCCATGGCCATGCAGGTCCACCACATGGCCTGCGCCAACCTCAACGATTTCGGCAACGAGGCTCAGAAGAAGAAGTATCTTTCCCGCCTGGCACGGGGAGAGACCATGGGCTGCGTGGCCGTCACCGACCCCACCGGCGGGTCCGACCTGATCGGGATGAAGACTTCCGCGGAACCGAAGGGAGACAAGTACATCCTGAACGGCAGGAAGTGTTTCATCACCAACTCCCACACCTCCGACTTCTGGATTGTCATCGCTCGAACCGCGGAAGGAGCCAAAGGGTTGAGTGCTTTCATCGTGGACAAGGGCACCCCTGGGGCCAAGGTCGGACGGAAAGAGCATAAGTTCGGGCTTCGTGGTGCCAACACCGGTGAGTTGGTTTTCGACAACTGCGAGATCTCGAAAGAAACCCTCCTCGGCCAGGAGGGCGGAGGCCTCGCGGTCGCCATCAAGACCATCAGCGAGACGGGTCGAACGGGCATGGCCGCAGCCGCACTGGGGATCCTGACGGCTGTCTATGAGGAGGCCGGGAAGTTCGCAAGCGAGCGCGTGCTCTACGGGAAGCCCATCAGCACACTCGAGGCCATCCAGTTTTACATGGCGGAGATCTACTCGCAGCTCGAGATCTGCAGGCTTCTGTGCTACCGTGCCTCCTGGTTGAAGGATCAAGGCATGCGTTGCGACAACGAAGCGGCTCTGGCCAAATACTATACCTGTGAAGCCGCTGCCAATGCGGCCAAAAAGGCCGTAGAAATCCATGGCTCTTACGGGATCATGAAGGAGTACGCCGTTCAGAGGCTGCTGAGGGACGCCATGGTAACCATCCCGGCAGGCGGGACGGCTGAGATCGCCAAGGTGGTCCTTGGGAGGGCGGCGCTGGCACCTTTCAAGAAATAGGTTCGTCTTTCGTCACACTGGAAACCGACATGAACCGAATCATCGTTTGCATCAAACCTGTTCCGGACCCAAAGCACTGGAACAAGGTTTCCATGGATCCTGTCACGGGCACGCTGATTCGGGAAGGGATCCCCAACATCATCAATCCCCTGGACAAACATGCCATCGAGGCGGCCCTCGCCATCAAGGAATCCCGGGGAGGTGAGGTGGTTCTCCTCTCCATGGCACCCCCCTCTGCTAAGGCGACCCTTGTAGAGGCGCTCGCCATGGGGGCGGACCGGGCTGTGCTCCTTTCTGACCGTGCCTTCGCTGGGTCGGATTCCCTGGCAACCGCCCGGATTCTTGAGGCCGGCTGCAGACAGATCGGCCCTTTTGACATGGTGCTGATGGGCAATATGTCCATCGACGGGTCCACAGCCCAGGTGTGCTCCCAACTGGCCGAATTCCTTCAGCTTCCAAACGCCATGCACGTCATCGGCCTTCGGTGGGAAGGGGATGGGGGCCTGGTCATTACCCAGAAAGTGGAGCAGGGATACGTTGAGCTCAAAGGGTCCCTCCCCATCGTCATGTCTGTGCGAAAGGAGCTGAACAAGCCGCGCTACACCTCTTTTGTCGGGATCCTTGCCGCGGAATCCAAGGAGGTCAAGATCTTATCCAACGAAGATCTGAAGCTTGCGCCTGACCAGATCGGTCTGGGGGGGTCTCCCACCAAGATGGCAGGCATGGAGATCAAACACTTCCAGAGGGCGCGGGAGCGGCTGGGTGGATCCCCCGAGGAGATCGTATCGATGCTGGTTGAAAGGATATACAGGGTGGGGGTTCTTTGAAAGGCATCCGCCGCATTTCTGACCTTGCAGCGTGGGCCCTGGGCTGTATGGCGCTTTTGCGTATTGACCATGAGTGATGAGTCATCACGAGTCACATAAAGACATATGGGTTTTTGCGGAACAACGAAACGGTGTGCTGCATGACGTGGCGCTTGAACTGCTCGGCAAAGCAAGGGAACTGGCCGACCGGGCGGGGGTCGCGGTGGGTGCGGTTCTCCTAGGTCATGAGGTCGGCCTGCTCGCTCATACGCTCATTCGCCACGGCGCAGACAAGGTCTATCTCATCGACGAACCTCGGCTGGCGAGCTACCGTCTCATCCCTTACGCCCTGGCCGTCACCCAGACGGTCAGACAGTATGACCCTGGCGCGGTCCTGATAGGTGCGACCGCCATGGGGGTCGAACTGGCCCCGAGGATTGCGGCGAAGCTTGAAACCGGTCTTTCAGCCCACTGCGTGGATCTGAGGCTCGACAAAGAAGGGCTTCTCCTGCAGCTGGTGCCTGGGTGGGGCGGCGGGGTTATCGCTACGATCGCGTGCCCGGACCACCGTCCTCAGATGGCGACCGTCATGCCGGGGGCCATGAGACCGTTGCGGGCTATGGAGAGGCAGGGCCAAATTATCGAATTGTCCCTGGACCTGTCCGAGAGACAACTCGGCCCCGAAGTGATCCGGTTCAGAAAGGAAGAAGTGGAGGAGGTGCCGATCGAGAAAGCCGAAGTTGTGGTGGCCGGCGGTTGGGGTGTAGGAAGCAAGGAAAACTGGGCCATGATCCGGGATTTGGCTGAAGCGCTTAGCGGATCGGTCGGAGCGACCCGCCCGCCCGTAGATGAGGGATGGGCGAGGGAGGGCCAGATGATCGGGCAGAGCGGGAAGACGGTCAGGCCGACCCTTTACATCGGCATCGGCATCTCCGGCGTCATGCACCACGTCGTCGGAATGGACCAGTCAAAACTGGTGATCACCATCAACAACGACCCCAAGGCGGAAATCTTCGATGTATCCGATGTCATCGTGGTGGAGGATTTCAAGAAGATCGTTCCGCGCCTGATCCAGGAGATCAGGACGAGGCGAAGGAGGGATTGACAATGATGAGTTTGAAAGATGTCCAGGAACTGATGAAGATCTGGCAGGCAGAGGGGGAACTTTAAATGGGAACTTTTACCGGAAAGCAAAGGATCTCAGCCGCTTTCAAGAAGACTTTTTCCCATGAGGATGTCACAATAGATAGAATACCCGCCTACCCGCTCGCTGGCCAGTTCAACGCCCAGCTTGTTGGAGCCTCTATCCGGGATTTCGTACTGGACACCAAGGTCTTTGTGAAGGCCCAAGTGGCCGGCTATGAGAGGTACAAGCCGGACATTGTGCTGATGCAGCGGGACCTCCTCATGGAAGCAGAGGCTCTGGGCAACGAGCTGAAGTTTCCGGAGCACAGTCTGTGCATTTCAAAAAAGACAGCCCTGGCGGACAAGGCCAGGCTGAGCAGTCTCAAAGTCCCTGACCCGAAAAGAGATGGCAGGCTGCCCGCCTACCTCGAAGCGATTGCCGAGACCCGGAAGGTGGTCACGAGCTCTCCTGTTTCCCCCGTCATTTCCGGGCCATGGACCATTGCTGTCGCTCTGAGGGAAGCCACGCCGCTGATCAAGGACGCTCTGAAGGATCCGGATTATGTGCATGAGCTCATGAAGTTCTGCACCCAGGTTTCCATCCGTTTTGGAGAGGCCCTCGTTGACATTAAGGCGAGCCCCAACTACTCCGAGGCGCCGGCCTCGTGCAGCCTGATATCACCGAAGATGTATCGCACATTCGTTCTCCCTTACCATAAGCAGATTGTCAGCCACTTCAGGGAGAGGAAGGCGGGTGTTGGGTTTCATATTTGCGGCTATGTGGATCCTATCCTGGCTGACATGGTCAGTACCGGGGCGACAAACCTCAGCATCGATGCACCTACGGACCTGGCAAAGGCCGTGGAGGCCACCCGGGGAAAGGCGGTCCTCATCGGCAATGTGAGCACTGGCCTTTTCTACGACGGAACAAAGGAACAAATGGGATTGGCGATCCAACGCTGCATTGATCTTGCCCCTCATGACAGCGGCTACGTTCTTGCCTCCGGGTGCGAGGTCCCCGGCATCGCTCCGCCTGAGAAAGTGGGCTGGTTCATGGAGCTGGCTGCTGAGCTCGGGAGGTGCGAGTGAGGTGGAGGCTCAAGATGCTGGGATTCCTTCCTGGATCTCAATCAACTCTGGGGCCCAATATCCCAATTTGACAGGACTTTCAGATGAAAAGGGCTGCTGGATCTGCCTTTATTCAACACACTATGATCAGGAACTTCATCGTGAAGGTCATAACCCAGAAACTACATCCAGTCTAAACGCTCAGAGATCGTGAGCATCAGTTCGCTTCCCTTTCCCCTCTCATTCCGGACAATTCCGCCCGCGGCGGAATAGATCCGGAATCCAGAAGAGCAAGCCGTCATCAACCGGTTTTCGCCTTGTTATTCCGCACTTCTTCGGGTATATGTCGGTTGTTCAGATGGAGGACTGGCTGTGAATAAAGCCCGGCTCGATAACCTGATTCAGGAAAGAAGGATCATTATCATTGCCGGTTCGAATGGGGCCGGCAAGACGACCTTTGCGCGAGAATTTCTGCCCAAAGAAGCGGGGTGCCCATTGTTTGTCAATACCGACCTCATTGCTGCGGGTCTGTCACCATTTGAGCCGGCGACTGCGGCTATTCGTGCTGGACGCCTGATGATTGAAGAAATCGAATCCCATGTAAGACAAAAGGAAAGTTTTGCCTTTGAGACAACGCTGGCCGGTCGGCGATACGCTCGAATGATACCACAGTGGCAAGGCATCGGCTATCGTATCAAACTGGTATTCCTGTACCTGAAAGAAGCGAAGATAGCGATTGAGCGTGTGCGTGTGCGAGTTAGGCAGGGCGGACACGACGTACCGGAGGATGTGATTCGCAGGCGTTATGAGGCTGGGTGGAGGAATTTCCAGCAGGTTTATAAGAGATTAGTCGATACATGGGTACTTTATGACAACTCAGGTGAAAGACCATTACCACTGGAGGCAGGAGGAGTCCAATGAAGAGGGCCAAGAAGGTAATCCTCGATGAAGACATGGCGAAGGTCGGGATTGCATTGCGACGGGCCGCGAAACAGGCGAGGAAAATAGCGCTTCAAACGAACACGCCCCTGGTCATTTACGAGAATGGGCGGGTGGTCAAGAAGAAACTGAGCAGAGAAAAGGGCCGTTAGCTGATCCTGAAAGCCCAACCAAGAAGACTTCTTTTTTTGTTGTCTTTCCCTTTTTCTCCTGTCCTGATCTTAGCCAATCCCGCAGTGGTCGTTCTCTCTCTGCGCTTTGCGCCACCTCTATTGAATTTTCAGATAGGTCAGAGATATCAAAGGATTTTGAGAAATGTGATATTTCCACGCAATTTTCTTCCGGCTTCCTTGGGTTTTCTTGTCTTCTTAGCCTTGGCCCCGACGAATCACACCGGAAGTAATAACACGATGTACGTGCCCTATCTTCACTGTAGCAACCAGACGAACACCGGTTTGTAGCGCTCTGCCATCTCCTTGACCTTCGGAAAATCCAGAGGCTTCATAGAAGGAACCCCTCCCCAAAACAGACGTTAAAATAAGGACGGATATTTTCCGTGCCAGACGATCTCACGGTAGTTCTCAGGGTCGGTGGCACCTTCGGTATTGAAGAAGAGCAGGGTTGAATCGGGATCGATCGCCAGCTTCTGTTTCAGCTCTCCAAATTTATCGTTGTTGCAGAGGAGATCCAGCACACCCAGGCCCACGGCCCCGGACTCTCCCGCCTCCACGCGGGGGTCGCCTTTCAACGGATTGGCCAGGATGCAAACTCCGTTGGCGGCCACGAAGTCGTCACAGCTTACATAACAGGAACAGAAGTCGCGCAGAATCTCCCAGCCGATGGGGTTCGGCTCACCGCAGGCCAGGCCAACCATGATCGTATTCAGATCGCCCGTCACCGCATGGGGACGGCCGTCAGCGGCAGTGGCGGATGCGAAAATGCAGGCCGCATTGTTGGGCTCCATGGTGATGAACCTTGGCGGATGGTCGCTGAACTTGTTGAGCAGGTATCCGACGACAGCACCGGCCAGCGCCCCCACGCCGACCTGCACGAAGACATGGGTAGGCCGGAGCCCTGTCAGGGCCATCTGGTCCACCGCTTCGACGCACATGGTCATATAACCCTGCATGACCCAGAGGGGGATCTCGGTGTAGCCTTCCCAGGCCGTGTCCTGGATCACATACCAGCCATTTTTTTCCGCCATTCGGCAGGACAACCGGACCGTGTCATCGTAGTTGAGGTCGGTTACGATCACGGTCGCCCCGTGAGAGCGGATGTTCTCCACCCGAGAGCGGGCGGCGCCCTTGGGCATGTAAATGACCGCGTTTTGGTGAAGCTGCTCCGCGGCCCAGGCAATGCCCCGTCCGTGGTTGCCGTCTGTGGCCGCGGTAAGGGTGATCTGTCCGATACGCTCCCGCGCCTCATCGCTGGCAAGGTAGGCGAAATCGACGTTGTCCGGACTCATGCCCAATTTCTGACACATCAGGCGGGCCGCGGCATAACTGCCGCCCAGGACCTTGAATGCCTTGAGGTTGAAGCGGGTCGACTCGTCTTTTATGAAGAGATCTTTGAGGCCCCACGCTCCCGCGAGGTGGCTCCATCGCACAAGATCGGTAGGTCGGTAGTCCGGGAGCTGTTGATGGAAACGCTCCACCCTCCGGGCCACCTCTTCGGAAAAGTCGCCTGGCAAAGAGCCTCCCTTGGGGGCCCGAACGAGATACTTAAAACCGTATTCACGGATTTCCTTCATCGTGAGTCCATCCCTTTTGTCGTCTACCCGACGTTCCGTACTTCCTGCGCCGAATACTTTTGCCGGATACCGGCGGATCCTTTGATCATAAAAAGGCCGGCCCTGTCCAGTTTGCCGATGAAACGATTCTTCTCGGCTTTGTCCATCACGGCCGGCACCTTGCCACACTCCGCAACCGTCGCGTCGATGAGGGACTCCTACAGAGACACCCCTCTACCTTGCCTATCTGGTCACGGAGGAAATCGGTCGAGCACTTAAGAAACTTGTGACGAAATAATGAGACAATAATTGGCCTTGGGGGTCAAGGGTAAACCCATCTCACCATGTTGTGGGCGTTTGGTTTCCAGCCGCATAGGCTGGTTTGTGGCAGAAGGTAATCCTCGATGAAGACATGGCGAAGGTCGGCATTGCATTGCGACGGGCCGCGAAACAGGCGAGGAAAATAGCGCTTCAAACCAATACGCCCCTGGTCATTTACGAGAATGGGCGGGTGGTCAAGAAGAAACTTAGCAAAGAAAAAGGCCGTTAGCTGAACCTGAAAGCCCAAACCAAGAAGACTTCCTTTTTTGTTGTCTTTCCGTTTTTCTCCTGCCTTGAAGCCAACCAATTCCACCAGTCGTCCTTCTCCCTTCACACTTTCCCCAGTGTTATCGGATTTTCAGCTACATACGAGGCATTGCAAGCTGAAAACACACCGGCATTAGCGGTGAGTTGCACCTAATTCAGCACCATAGACGCTTTCAAGATGGGGAAAAAGTCAAGCTGAGATTTGATCCCTTGAGACCCGCAGACTATATGGCTCTCCAAGGAACATCTTTTGCCTGCTAGAGATGGCCTCAAGAAGGCCAACAGGGGCAAAACCACCGTTGCCATTGACACAAAAAGATAAATCTCTTATACTGCTTCCTACAGAAATTTCGGTAGCCACATGTTATCCTTACGCCCGCGGATCGCGAAGTGTTTCGAACCTAATACGCTCAATCCATGACACCGCGGCTCATAGCCTACGAAACGAGCCACACTGAGCCACTAGCAAGAAGACCGAGATTTCTAAAAACGACGAAAACAAAAGGGTCTCCAGTTATAGATCCTGACTACATGTTTTGATTCGCTATTAACTTTTATGTGATAAAGGAGCCGAGTGAATGCGTGTCCTTCATTTGACAGATTTTCACTATAAGGAAGATCCACCCTCCATCGCAGATCAAAATGAGTTAATTTCATATCTCTGCGAAAGCCTATCAAATAAGCAGCCGGTCGACTTTTTCTTTTTCACAGGAGATCTCGTCTTCGAAGGCAACAGATTTGAGGATTTTACAAATGCGAAGGTGGATTTTATCGATAAAGTCGCCTATAGCTTAAACCTTACTCCACAAAATATATTCGTATGCGCAGGGAACCACGATGTGTACGAAAATCAGGAGATGGAGGCAATCTCTACTTACTTAAAAGAGAAGATAGTGGACAATGAACTTCTCAATGCCTTTGTAAGAGATCTAAACGATAGTCAGTTCCTTGAGAGCTGCAAAAATCTGAACAACTATTTTGCCTTCACCAAGCAATTCTATTCCAATACGGGAACTCGGTATGCAGATAGAGTGCATCCACTGTTTTCCTCACACCAAAGGAATGTTGATAATAAACGAATTGGCATAGTTACTATAAATACAAGTTGGCGCGCTAACAGCGATAGACAGAAGCAGAGACTCCTTTTCCCGACGTCAATCGTAAAGCAATCAATCGACCACCTCAGGGAATCCGATTGCCGAATCCTTCTTTGTCATCACGAATTGAGCGATCTTGCTGACTTCAACCGTTATGAGCTTGAGGATGAGATTTATCAAGCTTTCCACTTCATGTTTTCGGGCCATACTCACAAAAGGAAGCAGTCTGTCCAGATAACTACTCGAGAAGGAATCTTTTGTTGTTGCTCTCCAGCAACTCTCTCCCTCCACAAGCAGGATACTGAGATCGGTTATACATTGCTTGACACTAATCTCGATACACTAGACGTGGAGATAGTTAATGTGGTCTTTGACAGGCAAGATCGCGTTTTCTTGGAGCAGAAGCCAATCTGCTTGACGATACCAGTGGATTCGGTCAAAAAGGAACGCAACGAATTCCGGAGAACGCTGAAAAAGCGCTACGCAATTGAGCTAGAGAAAGCTAATGACCTATTCATCTCGACCGCTGAAGCGGACCAAGCAAGGAATTTTCTCGAGTTATTTTCGGAACCCGTCTTAAAGACCTTACCAAGAGCCGAAATAACCCATGAAAAAGATACCTACTCCTATCGATTCTCAGATCTGCTAATAAAGCGCGACAACTACATTATCTATGGAAAAGACAAGAGCGGTAGGACTGCTCTTCTAAAGAAGCTCCAATTAGAGTTTCTTAGGGGATTTTCAGATTATCTTACCATTCCCTATTATTTTGACTATACGGAATTCAAAAGGTCTCAACAGAAGCTAAAGCTGATCAATAAGCTGGCCAGTTATTGGGAAATGAGTCAAGCCAATTTTTCGCGATTCAGTGGAGACTATCATGTGAAGCTCCTGATTGATAATTTCGACCCATATTGCTCAGAGTTAAACCGGGAATTGAAAGATTTCCTGGAGAAACATTCTAATTTGTCCTTTCTCGCGGTTTCAGACGAGACAGCATCTAGGACGTACGAATATTCAAGTATCAGGGATTTCCCCCACGATAAATTGTATATTTACGATCTTACTAGGCGCGAAATCAGGTCTTTAACAGAGAAGTGGCCGAACATTGCATCAGAGAAAAAAGAATTCATTGTTGACAAAATCATAAACATTTTTACCCAACTGCATATACCTTATAACTACTGGAGCGTCTCGTTGTTCTTGTGGATATTCGAAAAAACAAGTGATCTCAATTTTCATAACAATGTTGATTTAATAGAACTCTACATTGACAGTCTTCTCGAGAAAGAACGGATTCCAATCACAAAATTTAAACTTCCCTTCGAGAACTTCAAGGCGTATCTCGGTGAGCTTGCCTGTTTTTTGGTCAAGAAATTTTATGAAGAGATCTATTCTGCCACATATTCAGAATTGATCTCCTTCACAGAGGAATACCGTAAGAAAAATGTGCGATTTGTAATAGGAACTAAGGAAATAGTCGATCACGTAATCGATAAACGAATCATCTACCAAAGAGATGATGAGCGATACACATTCAGGTTGAAGGGCGTGTTTGAATATTTCTTGGCTTATCACATGAAAAATGACATGACATTTCGAGATGAAATCGTCGACAATAAAGGCTTTTATCCTGGCTTTGCGAATGAATTGGAACTATATTCGGGCTTTTCCAAACGGGATTTGGATTTCTTAAAGAAGGTTTATTCTAAAGCAAGAGAGGTTTTAGACTGCATAAATGAAAAGCACTCTAGATTGGGTACAGCTGATGAGAATCTTATCGCTAAATTACAAGAAGTATTACATATGACTGTCCCCGTCTTAAATTTCACTGAAAAAGAGCAGAATCCATTGAGTCCTGAAATACAGGATAAACTAATGGAATCTTTCCAACCGATTAATGATCATAACACAGATGTTGAAAAAAAGGAGATCTACGCTGATATAGAATCAAGCCCAGAAAGCTTTGAGAAGTTTCTGTTCATTCTTTCGAGAGTGTTCAGAAACATCGATATGATCACTGATGTCGGTTTGATCCATGAGATTTTTGATTATATTATCGATTCCGCTTGCAGCTTTGGATTCGAGCTTATCGAGAACATCCAAAGCTCAGAGGAAGAGTCGACTTGCAAAAGTGATAGCGAACTGGCGACTCAGATTCTGGAACTCCTGACCAATTTTATGCCGCTGATTGTTCAAATTCATCTCTATGATGGGCTGGGCCATGTGAATTTGGTACGAGTCATCGAAGATAAAATATCCTCGCTAAAGCCAATTCACAACCGTAATCAATTCAAACTTTTCCTGCTCTATTGCCTCTTGATAGACATCGATGTCAAAAGCAACTTCAAATATATCGATGACCTAATTAGTGTAATGCACTTAGATGTACTGAAGACTTCTACTCTTATAAAGCTCTATTCATATTTAATGTTTAAATGCTACAAGAATCCCTCTTTAGAAAAAGAAATAAGAAAACGCATACAGAACGTCAGCATGATGATTAACAAAGAAGTTGATCTTGGGAAATTGCAGAAGAGGTTGGAAGAGAAGCGAAAACAAATACTACTGCGTCCTTCTTAGTGTGCGGTGGCTGAAATGTATGATAGTGCCAGCCTCGCCTGAGAAGTTCTCGCTATATAATGTTTCAGTCCAATCTGGAGAGCGTGGGAGATGGGGACTTCTCTCCCGCTATGCTAGTTTGAGAGACGTTCTTGACAAAGTGGACTTTCTGTGGGATCGTGCAGTGATTTTGAAGAGTACCTCAGGGGGCCAGGGGGAGAATGCCTAGGCAGGCACGACTGGATGCGCCCGGTGTCCTGCACCATGTGGTGCTGCGGGGGATCGAGAAGCGTTGGATTGTGGATGATGGTAAAGCCAGGCGGAGATTCTTTTCGCGTCTGGGGAATGCCGCCAGCTCAAAGGGGATGACCATTTACGCCGTTGCCAAATCCCTGATGCGAGCCCAAAGAGCTCTGTCCTGCCCGTCAAGAACTTCCCCCATGTCACAGATAATTCAGGCAGTACTGGAGTCCCGCTGGAGTCTATCCCGAACTTGTTGCCGGGCGGGAGTGACGGCTTTGGGGCTCCTTTCGGGATCGTTTTTCTTGGCTACGGAATCTCGAGAAAGGGTCTTCTATAGCATATAACCCCTGAAA
>JAHECH010000565.1 GCA_024641835.1 Deltaproteobacteria bacterium | reverse complement strand
CGGGCAATCTGTACAGGAACCTCTCGACCACATCAATCGCCCGGGAAGCCATCCCTGAGACGAAAATAACCTCACCCATAATAATGAAAAGAGGAACAGGTGTGAGGGTAAACACTCCGATGGAGTCGATCATGCTTCTCACCAGCGCACTCAGCCCGCCTATTCCCCCCATAAAAAAGAGGATTCCCAACGTGTCGACGAGAAGAAAAGCGGCAAAAACAGGGATTCCCGACATCAAGGCAAGCAGCAGACCGCCTACGATGATTAACAGGATTACTTGCCATTCCATGTTTTTCTCCAAGATCTCATGTGAGAACGCCCAACCCCAACGCTCAGCCAGGCACCTTAGAAGCCATCATTTAGAAGTCCCTTGCTGGGGCTGAGCGTCCATGGCCTTGCGCGCCTCAAGCCAAAAAGTCTCAGCCCTGTCCCATTCTGAACCAAATCTATGGTCAAAATACGAACCCAGCCTGAGGTAAAACCTGATCCTCGCCTCTTTTCTGCCAACCGTCACGATGTCATCCACATAGACACCGATTTCATCCAATTTTTCCTTTGGCACAAAAGACACGGCACCTCCCTGCATGGACTCCTTCAAAGCCCCGGCATTCATCGCATGGGCTGTCAGCATCATCGTCGGAAGCCCTTTTTCTGTAGACATCCTGAGAAGATCAAGCCCTCGCACGCCCATGATATCCAGAATGACCGCGTCGTAGACTTTCTCCTTCAGTTTTGTGACAGCCGTTTGAAAATTCAGTGCCGTATCCACCCGGTAATCCGTCAGGAGCGCCCTGATTGTCTCCAGGATGTCCTTCTCATCATCCACAACGAGAATAGCCTTCCTCGCAAAATGCCTCCAAGCGATCTTTAATGACTCGACAAAAAGAAAAAATCCCGCGAGGGGGATCAGGCTAATCAAAATCCATTTTGGAAAGGTATAGACTTTCACCTGCATCGTACCAGAGGCATAAGCCTCCCATGCAGTGGATATGCCTATGATGGTAAAGACGAAGCAAAGGGCAGCGACGATGCTATAAAGAATGCCTTGGTATAGCTTTTGCGCTCTCTTGGGTAACAAGTTAACCAGGACATCCACATTGATATGCCCGCCGTTCTTGAGAACCCAACCCGTGCCAAAGAATGTCATTAACAGCAGGATATACTCGCTCGCTTCTACAGCCCAGCCTATGGCGTAGGGAGTCCTTCTAACAAATACGGATGCGCACACCAGGACCACCAGAAAAAGAATAAGACCAACCGCTACATAAAGGAGTAAATTGAGGGTGCCGTCGTAGATTTTCACAAGAATCCTGATTATCCGCTTCATGGGTCCTCTCGTTTCTTAAGAAGATTCGATTAACGCCATGGTGATATGGGTTGCGGGTGACCCTCAAGGAATCGATAGCAGAAACAGACGTATTCTTCTTGCCGTGGCAGAAGCGTCTCGATGAAGAATGACAAAACTCTCTGCCACGGCTCTTAGCTGGTTTTCATCTCATCGGTGTTTTGCCACGATTTTTTTCAAATCTTCGACTCTCGGGGATTTTTGCAGCGCTGCTTTCCAGCCTTCCGTGTAGGCCATGTTGATGTACCACTTTTCGTCCTCGGGAGAAAACTTGATCTCCTTCATTCCTTTTGCCAGGAGGTCTTTGGTAATTTCGCCTTGCAGGCTCACTTCCGCCTCATAGGTTTTCTTCTCGTACTGTTTAAAGAGCTCTGTCAGCGTTTTCTTTTGCGCGGCATTGAGGGAATCCCATTTCTTTTTGTTCATTAACACGTAGACATCGACTGTCCAGAAGGGAGGTCCCCAGATATACTTACACACCTCATTCCAGCCCCATGTTCTGATCTCTCTTCCGCCCCACCAGAAACCTTGAACCGTTCCTCTTTCGAGAGCTGTGTAGACTTCACCACCGTCCGTAGCCACAGCTTTCGCGCCAAGAGCATTGATGAGAGGGACGTAGATCGGAGCAACCCTCATGGTTATTCCCTTCAAGTCAGGTTTGGTGATATCTTCATTTAGGTATCCTTGAAATCCCTGGCCTGCAGCCGCTCGCGCCAGATATTCCAGGTTCTTCTCATTGTGCCACTTGTTCAGGAGATCAAACGCCCCGTTTTTCCTGTCATCCCAGGGGAGCGTTTCCATCAGTTTCATGGCGTCGACCTCGGGGATCACACCCGTGTTATAAGCGGCAGCCGTGTAGGCCATGTCAACAATGCCTTTCTGAACGGATTCGCACCCTTGAAAAGGACTGAAAACCTCAGGCCCCCCGACATACTTGACGCTGATATTAACAGGTTTTCCCTTCTCGTTGATCATGTCAATGAGCATCTGCAGTGCAGGCTTCGCCGGATCCATCTTGCTCGGCCATCCCGACCAGAGTTTTAATTCCACCGCCTTAGACGCTGCCAGCCCCTCTTGCCCCAAGGCAAGTAGAGATATCATCACTCCAAGAGCCAATAGAACGGATGATAGTCTTTTCCTCGATTTCATCGATTCACCCCCTTTTTGATTTCAGTGCTACCATGGCAACTGGATTGTTCCCAATCCAGAGCCGGCTTCAAAACCGCCCTTACACTTCTCTTTTCTCCTTACTTTACCACCTCCTTTCCACGGACATCGATGAGGCCGGAGAAGCCGCTCCCTCGTCAGCACAAACCTCAGTCTCCTTCATGGACCTGCCCATCTCTGTAAGTGACCTGATCTGGTTGAGCCGCTTGTCCCCCCACTCCTGAACCCGTTGAATCTCTTCTTCTCCCAGATGGCTGAATCTCCCCATGAGACCGAGATATTCTTGAACACGCTTTGGTTTTCGCACATGGTGAGTGAATCGATAGGCTCCCTTTCAAAATTCCCACAAACCCTGCACCCAAAACGCAGGCCTGGGCAAGCATTTCAGCACCCATGACCGTGCCCTGACCACCCCGTCCGTGTAGCCTCATCTCTTTCAATCTGTTCACCCCTGACAACAGATAAAAAAATTGGCGCTCAACCAGTCACATAGTAGACGCAAGGCTCAGTCCCTTGTTCCTGACGAAGAGGAACCGCCTTTTTTTCACGTATGAGCAAGGAGATTTCGCTTTCCGGATCGTCCAGGTCACCGAAATACCTCGCCTTATTTGGACAAGTGATGACGCATGCAGGAGTCGCCTCTCGATCCTTTCCGGGCATCAACCCCTTTTCGATGCCTTCATCGATTCTTTCCTTACAGAAATTGCACTTTGTGACAACGCCGCTCTGGTGTGGATAGAGCTTTCTCCCCTCCTTCTCCCATTCTGTCAATCCCTGACCAGGAAAATACTCTTTCTGATTCTCAGGAATATAGGAGCGCACTTGGTACGGGCAGGCTACGAGACAGTATCTGCAGCCCATGCACTTGTCCTGGTCAACCCAGACAATGCCGTCTTCCCGCTGCTGGGTCGCTCCCGTCGGGCAGACTTTGACGCAAGCCGGATCTTGACAGTGATTGCAGAGGACAGGATAGAGTTTTCTTTTTGCCGTCGGGTACTTTCCCCCCTCCTCGGACACAAGAATTCTTCCCCACATAATACCCGGGGGCAGGAAATGCTCCTGCTTGCACTTAATCGCGCAACTGTAACACCCGACGCATTTAACCAGATTGATGAGCATGCCCCATCTCATGTCTAAGCCCCCCTCTGAATAGTGTATGCCTTGATCCGCGATACGATTTCAAAAGAGCCGACAACCGGGCACATGTGCTTGTAGTCTGCCCTCAATAACTCATTGAAATTGACCCCCTTGCCCTTGGCAATAGGCCTCCCTTGGGCCCATCCGCCCAAACCGACAACCCCTACGATCCGA
>JAHECH010000564.1 GCA_024641835.1 Deltaproteobacteria bacterium | reverse complement strand
TACTCCTTGGAGCCTTTGAAGGCAGAGTTCCTTGCATTGACCGCTGAAACGTCGCGAGAGGAGCTCCTGGCGGCCATGGTTCGTGGGCTCTGCTATTATCAGAGGGAACATCTGAAGGAGATAGCTTTGAAGCAATCCCTAAGAAGGCAAATTCATGTGTGCGGGGGTGCCATTAACCCTTCTATTATTGAAGCTAAAAAGAGGTGGATGCTTGACGGTGATTACATCGTCGGAGATGGTTCTTCTGTCCTTGGCGCAGCCTCCCTTGGGCTGGAGTATCGGGAAGGCACTTTTTAGGAACCCTCGTCCTGACTGCCTAATTACACTGGCGAGCCCAAACGCCAAGACCAGTAATTGTCTCTGTGAGCAAGCTGTCAAACCTCTTATTACCGTTGCTACAGCTTCTTCGATCGAAGAATAATCGTCAGCGTGAATTGGAGAAACTTGGTTTTGGAATAAGCTATGTTCTCGGCTTATAGAGTGGTTCCTTTAATGCGCATAGGCAAGCATCTCTGCGATTGCTCTTTGATATCCTCCTCTGGCCTCCATGCGCCTCTGTTTTCTTCTCTCTCGCGTTTCCTCGATCTTTCAGTCTCTATCAGCGAAGAGTTGTTTTTCTCTCCCCTCGATTTTGTCCTTTGGAGTGGTATACCCGATGGCGCTGTTAAGACATCTCGTATCAATATACTCCACAAACTTTTCGACGATCGTCCTCGTTTCGTCAAGTGATAAGGGGCAGAACGCATGGATGCTCGCTCTTTTCAAACTCTGTTCCCATCTCTCGATCTTACCTTTGCTCTGGGCGTAGTAGGGGCAAGGTTTCCCCGGAGAACCCAGTGCTAAAATTGGACAATGCCATTCTCACACCTCATACGGCGACAATCATTCATGAATGTGTCACTCGCATGCGCACTGACGCGGCTGGATGTGTCCTCAACGTTTTTGCCGGCAGGGAGCCTCCGAATGTGGCCAAGTGTGACGTTTTAAAACACTCGAAATGGAATCATATCATACCAATTCCATTGGACGAAAAAAAATGAAACAACAGACCGATTGAAGATAAGGGAGAATCGAAAGTCATGCCGAGAAAATTAGCAGGTATTTTTGCCCCAATTACAACACCGTTTGTTAGCGAAGCTGTGTCTCTTGATCATTTAAGATCCAATGTACGCAAATACAAGAATACTGGGTTGACCGGGTATTTCGCTTTAGGCAGCAATGGCGAAACCAAAAGCCTCACGGAAGACGAAAAACTGAAAATCCTCGATGTCATTCTTCAAGAAAAAGGTGAAGATCAGCTTGTGATGGCCGGCACCGGCTATGAGTCCACCCGGCAAACCGTTGCCTTCAGCCAGAAAGTGGCTGCCATGGGGGTTGATTTCGTTTCCGTTGTGCCCCCGTCATATTTTAAGAGGAACTTCAATGATGAGGTGCTGATCCGCTACTACAGCGATGTGGCGGATGCGGTTTCGATCCCCGTGCTGGCATATAATGCCCCAGGGTTTACCGGCATGACGCTTTCAGCCAGGGTTGTTGAAAAAATTTCCCGTCATCCGAATGTAGCTGGGATGAAGGATACATCCATCGGGAACATGAGCAGTTATCTCAGTGTGTGCAGTGATGATTTTTGTATACTCTCGGGAACCATCAGTACGCTTTTCACAGCCATGTTGGAGGGAGCTCAAGGTGGTGTTGTTTCTTTGGCCGATGCTTTTCCTGCCCCCTGCTGCGAACTGTATGAGTACTGCAAGATAGGCGAGGTGGACAAAGCTCGACGGTTGCACTATCTCTTGTTTAGACTCAATCAATCGGTTTCTGGCAGCTTTGGAGTTGCAGGTGTCAAATTCGCCATGGACCTGGCAGGATATTATGGTGGAGATCCCCGGCTCCCCTTGCTTCCGCTGAGTTCCAGCGGCCAGGATGCAATACGGGATGCGGTTTTAAGGGCCGGATTGCTGAAAAACGGATAGACTTGAAAGCGGCTAATGCCGGTAGTGATGCAGCTGAAATGATGGAATATAGGGTATATATTTTGGCCATAAATGTGGGCATGCAATCATTGAGTAGAAATTGACGCGAAGCCGTTTATCGTACCGGGAATGGGGAGCCACGGCGGTGCCACCCCCGAGGGGCAGAAAAAAGTTTTGGAACATTACGGGATCACTAAAATTGGCCGCATTGTGGTGAGAGACTTGACGCCGGACTCGGACGGCAATGCACTCGGGATCGGCAATGCTGACTTTATAACAAGACGACTCGTGGAGAAAATCGACCGCAGGATCTCTTAGTGCAAAATTCAGGTACTCAATAACTCGGAAAAACATTAAAAGGAAAGTGAGGGAGGAAATGAGCGTCGTAAATGCCAAGAATATGCTTCTCCAGGCCACTGAAGAGAAATATGCTGTTGGAGCTTTTAATATCACAAATATCATCCAAATGGAAGCCGTTGTTGAGGCCGCGATAAAGAAAAGGGCGCCACTAATCATTCAAACCTCGGTCACACCGTCGAAATTTCTAAATCCTAAAGTTCTTGTAGCTGTATACAGAGCGCTCGCCGAAGCGGCGCATATTCCGATATGTCTGCATCTCGATCACTGCGATGACGTGAACCACTGTAAAACTTGCGCAGATGCTGGGTACACAAGCATTATGATTGATGCCTCGAAGCGGGATTTTATGGATAATTTAAGACAGACCAAAGAAGTGGCCAACTACTGTCACGGGATTGGAAAGATTTCGGTTGAGGGAGAACTCGGCACGGTATCCGGCGTTGAAGACCAAGTCAGGGTCGCAGAGGACAAAGCTGCTTTATGCGATCCCGAGCAGGCATTGGAATTTGTTGATGAAACAGGAATAGACATCTTTGCGCCTGCGATCGGGACCGCGCACGGCGTTTACAAAACCAAAAATCCAAAACTCGATTTTGACAGGTTAAAAAAAATAGCAGATCTGATTAATGGGAGCGAACCGAGAGTCCCTCTTGTTATTCATGGTGGGACAGGGCTTCAGCCGGATGTCGTTAAGAAACTGGTATCCCTGGGAGGATCTAAATTTAATGTTTCAACAGAATTGAAATATACCCTGATTGATACGACATACGAATATATTTTATCTCATAAGGATGAATATAACCCAGGGAAGATCGATATTGCCGTCAAAGAAGCTATCAAGGCAAAAATCGAGTACTGGATCGATTTATTGGGATGCGCGGATAAGGCCTAGAATTCCGGAGGGAAGCAAGATGCCGGAGATAAAAGCCATTTTTTTTGATCAGGATGGTGTGATTATCGACACCGAAAAAGACGGGCACAGGGTTGCCTTCAATGAGACTTTTAAGGAGTTTGGTTACAATTTCGAGTGGGATGTCGACGTGTATCGCCAACTTCTCAAGATTTCAGGAGGTAAGGAACGGATGCGGCACTATTTTCATGAAGAGGGCCTCTTCAGTGACCTGAGCCTGGAAGAAGAGGGCGAACTGATCAAAGAAATGCACAAAAGAAAAACGGAAAAATTTATTCAACTTATCGAAAGCCGCAGCCTGCCCCTAAGGGCCGGAGTGAAAAGGCTGATGCAGGAAGCGCTGGAGGCCAGTTTGATTATCGGAGTTTGCACCACGTCCGATGAACGGTCGGCCAATGCTATAGTAAAAGGGATGCTGGGAGACATAAATTTAGGATTTGTCCTTGCAGGGGATGTGGTCAGCAAGAAAAAGCCTGATCCTGGAATTTATCTTTTAGCGTTAGAGAGAACCGGTCTTGATCCCGAAAGATGTATCGTGATAGAGGATTCGAGAAATGGCGTTCTGGCGGCAAGAGCAGCCGGGC
>JAHECH010000563.1 GCA_024641835.1 Deltaproteobacteria bacterium | reverse complement strand
CCTTTGCGGGCGAGGAGGATGACATCTCCGGCATCCTCTACCGCAAAGACAGCCATACCATCATCGGCATCAATTCGGCGCACTCCGAAGCCAGACGGCGCTTCACCATCGCCCACGAGCTCGGGCACCTGGCGCTCCACCGCAAAGAACTGTTCGTCGACAAGGTCGTGCGGATTGACTTCCGCGACCGCACCTCCGGCTTAGCCATCAGGCCGGAGGAAATCGCGGCCAATGCCTTCGCCGCCGAGCTGCTCATGCCCAGCGAGTTCGTTGCGCGGGAGATAGCCCGCAAGCTCTCAAAACGGAGCGCCCCGCCGGCAAGGGAAAAACTCATTAACGATCTTGCCAAAAGTTTCAAGGTGAGCCCGCAAGCCATGGAGTATCGTCTCACTAACTTGGGGATCCTCATCAGCCAGTAGCGAGCCAACCCGATCAGGACGCGACCGATGGCCGACGACGACTTTGACCCCAATGAGTTCCGCGAGCCGGCGGAAGAGGAGCTGGAAGGTCTTTACCGGATAGACGACTATTTCCACGCCGCCCAGGCCGATCTCACCGCCCTCTTCGCCGCCAACCCCAAGAAGGTATACTTCATCCGGCAGCTCCAGGTGCTTTTCGAAAAAAAATACTTCCACTGGATCACCTACAACGCCGCCAGCGGCCTCTTGAAAATCGGTCGTATCAAAGAAGAAGACGTCCTCTCCGCCAGAGGAGGCATGTCCACCCACTTCCTCTTCCACCCCTCGAACCGCTACACCAAGCGGGAGATCAGGAAGGTCCAGGACATCATCGAAGAATACTCCCGGGATGAAATCACGGGAAGCTGCGGCAACCGGGCCGAGCTTCTCTTTTCTGCCGGCCTAGCCGGAAAGGGCTTCATGCCCGCGGCCAAAAAAGTGCGGGACTGGCACGGCAGGAAATGGGAAAAAACCGGCCACGACCTCGATTTCGTGTTTGAGCGGGACGGGATCGCTTACGGCTGCGAGATCAAGAACACCCTTGCCTACATCGATAAAGAAGAGCTTTTTATCAAACTGGAGATGTGCGAGTTTTTCGGCATTAGACCGTTCTTCATTATGCGCTATGCTCCCCAAACCTATTGTGGGAGATAATCACGAGGGGCGGTTACGGCATGCCCTTCAAAAGCCACATCTACGACCTAAGCCAGAAAGCCCTTGTGGAAAAGATCAAGACCGAACTCGGCCTCCCAGCCGATTGTCCGCGGGCGATCCCGGACGGAATCCTGGAGCGCTTCAAGCGCTGGCACGATGTCCATCCGTTGTGAATTTGCGAAAAATTCACACGGGAGAATATGCAATTGCTTGAAATGCTTCATGAAGTCTAGTACTCCTATGAATACTATAATGCCTGGCTCTAGTGGGGGCTACGGTATTGATATCTTAGCGAGCTTGTGTGGGTGGTGGCTGTGTTTGAATGGTGATAGGCACGTCCGTAAATCAGCAAATAACTTAACATGGTAGGCGGCATGCAGTGAGGATGAAACATGCCCAGATTAGCGCGCCTTGATGCCACCGGGGTTCTTCATCACATCATGATACGCGGTATCGAGCGCCGGCCTATCTTCAAGGATGACCAGGATCGACATGCTTTCCTCTGACAAGACTGGCGGCTCCGCCTCTTAAGCCGCCGCTGCTTTCACTGAGAGCGCTTGCCTTCGGCTAGTACTTGTGTTAATGATATCAACGGTTAACAGGAATCACGTACAGGGGACTTAGCTGGTCCTGAGCCTGTCGAAGGGAACCCCATAAGCCCATCGGCCTTGAGACATGTCGACGAGCTCATGTCGAGTCGCTCAGGGCCGAAAGGTTCACGCCCCCCGGTAAGCCGGGATCTTCGACATGCCGGGCGTATACCATTCAATTCAGCGGGCGACTTCTTAAAACGCCGGCTCAATAGCCGTATTTGAGGAACCCCACTTAGCGAGCGACAAGAGGTTGTGTTCTCGCAGTCGGGTATCAACGTAGATTAGGAGTTAGATATGGACTGGGAAACTGCTAAAGCTAAAGAAGATGGCTCATACGAAATCCCATACTCATGGGTGTTCATCCATTATTATGAAGCCTTCAACCTTCTCTTCAGAGTTGAAAATGCTCTTAGGATATTCGTTTACCTAGTTCTCAAGAATGAGCAAGGTCAACAATGGGCAGACTCACAAGTCACGAGTGAAGATGGGAGCGAAGGGACGATTCAAGCCATAGCAAAGAGACGAATCAGCCAAACTCGGTCTTTCGGTTATCTTGGGTATCCAATAGGATGTCCTATAATGCACTTGACAAGCGGTGAATTGATACGATTGATAGCTTCCGATGCGTATTGGAAGCTCTTTAAAGAATACTTCTTGGGAAGCAAGGAAATTATCAAAAACAAGCTAGAAGAAATTGGATCAGTAAGGAATTCCTTGGCACATCTCAGGCCAATAAAAACGGATGATGTCGAAGTGATAAAGCAGAATTCGAAACACGCCCTTTTGGGTGTTGAACAGTATCTCAGTCAGGCGCTCAATCAAAATGACATTACGCCAACCAACACTACTGACTCGTGGTACAAAGAGCTAAAGACCTTGGGAACAGACCATTGCCTTTTCAGTATTCTTCAATCAAAAGATGAAAACTGGCTCAGATTACTCATGAAATATCAAGGTTTCAATCTGTCAAGCAAGGTGGGATCTGAAACCGCTTATTATCAGATTTTAAACATCAGATCCTCAGCGATTCTCCATAAGTACAACAGTCTGACTCGCCACTTGAGTTACTTGTATGAAGACGTGCCATTTTCTTTGGATATAAAACTAGACGCTAAATGGAGATTTCGAAAGAACATCGGAATGGTTTTTAGCAGAAAGGTTATCTCGGAGAAATATCAAGAGATAAAAAAAGAGTTAGAAAATCTGCTGTTCACTATTTCCCGAGAAGCGGACCTAATTCAGCAGGATAATTTGGCACGTGGCGAAATAGTCCAAAGGAAAGAAGTCAGCGTCATGCTAAAGGGTAAAGAGCGCAAGTACTGGTATTACAAAACACAGTCTTTAGGGACACCAGTCCGCGAAAGTGATCCTCCGGAATACTGGGGCGATATTGGTTACTTGGGGCTTCTCGATCCCATTACAGTTGTAGAAATCTATCCTTGGATGTCGGCTAAAGTCTCAGAGATTCGCTTTCCATTCTAGGATTCAATATTCAAATCATTCTCCTTCTCTGCTAGGGGGAAGGCTTACCATGGAGGCGAGTGGGACGGTCATGATATATTAACATTCGTTCTTGGATTCCCTAAGTCAATTTCACGCCCGTCCCTCTGCTTCTGTGGCATTCTCCTCTTGTGACATATTCAGATAGAATTTCACTGTTTCACATAGATCCCTCTCTAGGTACGTTGGGGTTTGTTTCGAATATGGGAATCTTGAAGAAAAGGAAGTTCTACCTTTATGCGGCTGCGCTAGGACTCTTGGTTGCATGTATCAATGTACCCTTTGATCTGGAGTTCACCCCAGAACGACACTTCCAAGTCGTCAATTCAGATGGACATCCATTGCCAGGCGCTATTGTAAGACAGATTTGGTATCAGTACAGCCTCAGGGAGCGGGGAGAGGCTCAGTTCCAAGCTAGCAACAAAGGAGAAGTGCTTTTGCCAAGAAGAACTGTCCAGACGAGCATTCTTGCTCTCTTTCGGGGAGCCATAAATGAAATTAGAGAAACAGGCATCCATGCGAGTTTCTTTTCTGACGAAGATATAATCGTGCTTGCTGATGGTTACCCCCCCCACATCTTCTTTGATGGAAAAGGGCTCAAAGGCGGAAGAGCAGTGATAA
>JAHECH010000562.1 GCA_024641835.1 Deltaproteobacteria bacterium | reverse complement strand
CTACACGGAATCCCAGGGATTTCCAAAAGAGGCCAATGTCTTGACCATGGGACCTGCCTTCTGGGGTTTTGAAGAGTTATGGATCAAGGCTGATTCGGCTGAAGAGTTGTTACGATGCCTGATTTGGGAAGTGAGCACCAAGGTAAGGGAGGGGATCATGGGCTGGGGAGGAGGTTTGCTTCTTCTGATGGCGCCCGAGCATGCCAAAACCCTCGCAAAGGATGGATGGACAAGAGAAAGAGTGAACCAGTTCCTTGCGTCTGCTCTTCCAAAACGATGGTGTTTCCCAAAAGGGCAACTTCGGGAGGTCTATAGAGCGGCTTATCCCAGGGCACCTCAGGCACTTAAATCTCTTCCAGATGACATACTGATAAGCGGTTACAGCGCAGACCCAAACGATTATCTGATTTTTGTCGTTGGAGGAGCGGGGAATGAATCACAGTCCTGGAGGGTCTGGAGGTGGACTCCTCCTTACAATCCAGGTTTCGTAAGCAAGGAGATAAGGCTGCCAAAAAACTGGGAAGAAATCGTGAAGAAATCCGAAATCATCACCACGCCAATGCCAAAGCTCCCTTGGTAGGGATAATGGATGGATTAAGGTTTTAACGGGAGAACGAAAAAGAAGATATCACTGCAACCGAAAAAAGGCAGGACAGGAGGTTCACGCATGCCAAAAAATGAGTTGACCATTTACCTGAATGGGGAATTTATTCCTGAAAGCCAGGCAAAAGTCTCGATCTATGATCGTTGTTTCTTGTATGGCGATGGAATTTTCGAAGGGATCACGGTCTGGGGAGGTGTACCCTTCAGACTGGATGCCCACCTTAAGAGGATGTATAAGGGGTTGTCCTATCTGAAAATCGAAAATCCCCTAACAGATGAAGAATGGGAAAAGGCCATCATGAAGGTGATCCGATTGAATAGTATGGATAAAGGCTATTTGCGCCCCCAAGTCAGCAGGGGTGAAGGCATGCTTTCGACGAAATGGGAACCCCGGGTTCTGAGAAAAGCAAAGCCTAATGTGGTCATCATCCCAGAGGAATGGCTCGCCTATGGGGAAGCCATGGATAAGGGGTTTAGAGCAAAAGTATTATCGAGACCTAGAACACCGTCCGCAAGCATTCCCGCGGGAGTAAAACATTGCAACTACCTCAACACAATCCTTGGAGCGATTGAGGTTAGCGCTTGCGGATTGGACATCGGAATTGCGGTCAACCTCCAGGGATATGTCACCGAGGGGACCGCTTACAATATTTTCATTGTTAAGAACGGCAAGCTGTATACCCCTCCTTTGACCTTGGACCTACTCCCGGGAATTACGAGGGAAGTCATTATCGAAATTGCCCGAAGGGAGGGATACCAGGTCTCTGAGACTGTTTTTGATGCCTTCACGATGTGCACGGCGGAAGAGGTCTTCTTCTGCTCGACGGTTCGATTGGGCGGGCCGGTCATCGAGATCGACGGCAGAAAAATTGGAGACGGCAAGCCCGGACCCATTACAAAGAAAATTAGGGAACTTCTTCTAGAAGAGATGACTCGGGAGGCAGAGGAGTTTCATCAGGGACTGAAAAAATAGGATGTTCGAACTCGATACGGAACGGAGATTGTTTGATATGACACCGGAGAAGCCAATAAAAGCCGTGGTGGCAGGTGCCCTTGGGAGAGCAGGTACGGCGGCTGTCCGTATTCTGTCGGAAGAACAGGGAATTCATGTGGTGGGGGTTGTAGATGTTTTGTTCTGTGAAGATGAGTTGCTTCTTCCTCATGGCAAGGGTCGAATTCCTGCTTCTACGAATTTGGAGCATATCCTCGATCTCTGTCACCCTGCCGTTTTGATTGATTTTACGAATCCTTCTGCGACCATGCTGGCTGTCCAATCTGCGGCCAAGAGAAAGATTCATGTCGTCATCGGAACAACAGGTCTGAGCGATGATCAGTATAAACAGATTGATGGCATTGCAAAGTCAGCGGGTATAGGAGTGCTCACAGGGAGTCTCTCTTTTGGTGTGGCTTTGGCCTGCCATCTGGCTTCGATCGCAGCCAGGTATTTTGACCACGCTGAAATTGTGGATCTGGGAAAATATGAAAAACTGGATGCCCCTTCAGGGGCTGCCCTGGATATTGCAAAAGCCATGGCAAACTCAAAGGGGAAGCCTTTCGAGCTTCAAAAGGGGCAGAAGGACACACCCCCCGCTCGTGGTGGACACTATGACGGCGTTACGATCCATAGCCTGCGTCTTTCCGATTGTTATATTCATGAGCATGTGATCTTTGGGGCATCCGCAGGAACATTGCTCACTATTGGTCTGGAACTTACCAGCGCCGAATACCTGAGACCCGGGATTGTCATTGCAGTCAAAGAGGCCCCCAAACAGAGAGGTTTGGTTTATGGCCTGGACGAACTTTTCCTTGGTTTAAGTAATGGGAAATAGGATTGATGCTGAGGGGGGAGTATGAGCTCAAGAGCCGTTGCGGATTTCATCTCAGAAGTGCAATTTGACAAACTTCCTTCTGATGTTGTGGTTCAAGCCAAAAGGGCAGTTCGAGATCTTGTGGGGGTCATGATCGCTGCCCATAAAGATCGGGCAGTGGAAGCAGCGAGGAGGATTGCGATCGCCAGGGGAGGGAAACAGGAATCCACATTGTTTGGTATCGGCCTTAGGGCTCCCTGCGAAATGGCTGCTCTTGTGAATGGAGCTATGGCCACCACCCTGGACATGGATGATGGGTCTATGGGGTTGCCTGGCCATGCCCGTTTTCATCGGGGGCACCCTGGAGGCATGGTGATCACAAGCGCCCTCGCGGTGGCAGAACGAGAGGGCGCAAATGGCAAGTCCTTCATCGAGGCTGTGGTGGCTGGATATGAAGTGGAATTGGCAACAGCCTGGGCGATCGGAGAATCGGTGCTCGCAGGCCGGACAGGAACCTATGGAGCAGCGACGGCTGCAGCAAAACTCCTTGGGTTAGGCCGAGAGGAAACACTTCATACCCTTCGTATCGCTGAGGCCCATTGCCCGTCTCCTACCTACGCTTTCATCTGGGACCAGACCGACATGACGAAAGAGGCGCCAGCATGGGCTGCAATGACCGGAACGATGTCAGCCCTCTTAGCCCAAGCAGGTTTCAAAGGAGCCCCTACCATTTTTGATCTTCCCAAGTCGAATAAAGAGCCGATTGAGAAACTCGGAAAGGAATGGGAGATCTTAGGAGTCTATTTCAAGCCCTACAGTGTCTGTCGTGTTGCCCATGCCGCCCTGGATGGACTTTCTGAGATTTTACAGGTCAATCGCCTCAATGCCAATCAGATCACCAGAATTACGATTGGTTGTTCCTCTCAAAAAAGCTTGAATATGTGGAATGCCAGACCGGCCAATATCTGGCAGGCCCAGTACAGTATTCCTTTTGCCGCTGGGTCTCTGCTTGCCGATGGGGAGGTGGGACCGAAACAGATATCAGAGAATAGGCTTGGTGATAAGATGATCCTTCAGAACGCTGGTAAAGTTAAGCTCGTACCTGATTCGGAAGTCGACGCGTTATTACCTGGTCATTTTGCTGCGAGAGTTATCGTGGAGACAATGGACAACAGAAAGTTTGAAGCCTTTAAGCCTTACCCAAAAGGGGAGCCCGAGAATCCCATGAGTGAAGAAGAACTTGCTGAGAAGTTCAAGAGACTAATATCTGCGGTAGCAGGATCCAAAAAGGCAGATAAGTTGGCTGCGATTCTTGAGAGAATGGAGGATCTCAATAGCTTGGATGAACTGGTTGAGGGGATAAGGTCTTTTGATAAATAGTTTGTGGCGTTGAGGTTGATACCATTCAGCCTGATTCAGGAG
>JAHECH010000561.1 GCA_024641835.1 Deltaproteobacteria bacterium | reverse complement strand
GCCCTTTTTTTTTTAAAAGACCTTTGTGACTGAGATCTGGGCTGGGCATAATCCTGGCGGCCAGGATGGCAAGCGCAAATAAGCAGCTTTGGGTGGTTGAATGGAATTGAATAGAAATGAAATGGTAGATCAAGAATCTCCTAGGGGTCTACCAGACATCGGTTCTCGACTTTTGTGCTGTTGGTTGAGTAGCGGTGCTTACAAACTAGCGGCACGAAATGAGAGAAAGGAGTTTTGAATGAATATCTATGTTGGCCAACTCCCCTACAGTGTAACTGAAGATGATTTGAGAGCCATGTTCACTGAGTTCGGAGAATTGGAAAGTGTCAAAATAATAACGGATAAGTATACAGGGCAATCAAAAGGCTTTGGCTTCGTAGAAATGCCAAGCAACTCCGAAGCAGACCGGGCGATTAAAGCTCTAAATGGAAAGTCTGTTAATGGGAGAAATATTAAGGTGAATCCAGCGGACCCGGGTGGCAAACGCTCGAAGCGCTCCAAGCGCCCATTTAGTAGAGATAGGTATTAACAGCTTTCTGAAACATTTTTGAAAGGCAGGGTCATTTGACCCTGCTCTAAAAGTTTACATTACGATAAGCCGTCGCCCGGGTGGATTTCCCCACAACTCCCTTGAAATATCTTTCGCCGCTCTATCCCCCTGACCATCATATGGTGGAGAGCCCCCAGGGAAAGAACCACAAAGTTCCGCCCCTTGTTTGTCGTTGACACACAACGGGAAATCCGCTACCATCCGTCCCGCAAAATACAAGTTCTTTTACTTCACCTACTCTGCAAAAAAAAGTCAGGATTACCGAGAAATGGAATGCCTTTCCTAATCAACTCTCCGGGGGACAGAAACAGAGAATTGCTATCGCCAGTGCTCTTGCCATGCAGTCCAGGCCGATGTTGCTTGATGATCGACCTCTGGCTCTGGAGCCTGAGATGATGAAAGAGATCCTGGAGGTCATGAAGAGTCTTAGCAGATAGAGAATAAAGATGGCCGTAGGAACCCACAAGGTAGGCTTTGCCCGGGAGGTCGCCAATCGAATCGTCTTCATCGTTAATGGAAGTGTGATCGAGGAAGGGACAAAGGAACAGTTCTTCAAAACCCCGGGTCATTGGAGCACAAAGGTCCTTCAGAGTAAAATTCGATGAGCGATGGTGGTGTATGAATCAGAAAGGAGGTGAAAAAGAATAAGTTACAGACTGAGGCGTTGAGCTGTTTTCAAATCAGATTATTGCATCCGAAGGAGGGGAACATGAAAAAGCTAATGTCGGTCGTTTTTTTGCTGATGTTGGGGACTGGTTTAGGTTTTCTTGGGCCCGGGTATTGTGCCGAGATGCCAAAAGTTATTCACGTGGGGAATGCCGGTGCCTTCACAGGAGATGCCGCCGCCCCCTGCATGGAGATCTTTAACTCGTCACAGATTGCGGTCGATGAGTGGAATGAAAAGGGTGGTATTAAAGGGAGAAAAATTGAGCAAATCATGGGCGATGATGCAATGGATCCCGCTCAGGCAGTCAATGTTGCCCAGAAATTCTGCGCCGACGATTTGATGTACGGAGTGGTTGGCCCGCCCATGAGTCACACCGCCCAAGCTTCATTGAAAATCTACAGTGGCTGCGGCCTGGTCAATATTACGACGTCGGCTTCAAAACCAAGCCTGACGGATCAGGGGACGAAGAGTTTTTTCAGGGTCAATGCAAGAGACGACGCGCACGGGTGGAACTGCGCTCTCTTTATCAAGAGAAATCTCAAACCGAAGCGAGTCGCCGTCTTGAATGAAAAGACCGCATACTGCGAGAGTATTGCAGATGAAACGATCAAAGGCCTCAAGAAACTGGGCATGAAAGACGCGGATATCATGCAGGATACCATCGTCGCAGGGACCAAGGACTTTTCACCGGTTCTGACCAAGGTAAAGGCTTTTAACCCTGACGTGTTATTCTTCGTTGCCATCACTGCGCCGGATAATGCTATTGCTGTGCGCCAGGTAAAGGAGTTGGGGATCAGAGCGACCTACTTCGGGACAGAGGGCGCGCGGGATAAGAAAGATTTTATCCAGGCGGCCGAGGGAGCAGCAGAAGGCGCTTATGTCTATCACTTCGCACCCGATGTTTTCGCCATTTCAGAGGCAGCCAACTACATCAAAAAATTCGAGGCCAAATACGGCACAATCAGTGGTTTCGGTCCGCCCGCCTATGAAGCCATGAACATCCTGCTGACAGCCATTGACAAGGCAGCCAAGAGCAACAAACTCACCCGAAAAGAAGTCTTAAAGAACATGGCTCAGACGAAGAATTATAAGGGGATCCTGGGTTTTCCCGTAACCTTTGATAAGAAGGGCGACCTGGAGGGCGGTGCCACCTATATCTTTAGAGTCGAGGGAAATAACTTTAAGCAAATAGCCGTCATGACGGGCAAATAGAAGAGATTTTCCAGAGGAGTCAAACCAAAGGCCACGTCAAGGGAGCAAAGCCCCGTGACGTGGCCGTGTTTCTATCAAAACGGACGGCGCGCAAGGGCGACTATGAGCGGATAAACCGGGAGTGAACCATGGTGGAAGAAAGGTTTTTTTCAAAGATTGGGATTCTGGGTATGGGCCGCATGGCCATCGGTTTGGCCATTGATTTGGCCCTTAAAGGAATCCGTGTGGATATGATCGATCTGAAGGCAAGGGCAGAAGAGGAACGAACCCGTTACAAGGAAAACTTGGAAGAGGAGTGTAAAGCAGCCATCAAGCTATTCGGCAGAAGTATCGAGTCCTTCCCCTTCCCTCTGTACATGCACGGTCCCGCAGGGAGCCCGTACGATTTGATCTTTGAAGGTCTTCCCGAGGAAATTGCGGTGAAGCAGAGTGCCTTCTCAGCGTTGAAGCGAGCCATCGGGAAGGAAACCCTGATCTGCTCCATGACCTCAACTTTCAGAGTGGAAGAATTGGCAAAAGAGATTCGCCTGCCCTTGAATATCCTGGTAACCCATTTTATGAACCCTCCTTACCTCATCCCTTTTCTTGAGGTCGTCCCATCCCCCAAGACGGACTCAGCGGTGGTAGATCGACTCTTCACTTTCTTGCGAACCGTGGGTCACGTACCGATCAGATGCAAGTCAAGTCCCGGATTTGTCATCTCAAGACTCCAGCTTTGTCTGATGAACGAGGCCGTCCGTATCATGGAGGAAGGCGTGGCTTCCCCGGAGGATATTGACAAGGCCATCCAGTATGGATGGGGATACCGTTTTCCAGTGATGGGAATCCTCGAATTCATCGACGTGGGAGGGCTTGAGATCCTCTACCATGCGAGCCGATCGGTCTCTGAAGGTTTGAACCGGCCTGACCTCCTCTCTCCGAAACTGATCGAAGACAGATTTGGGCAGGGTGCCATCGGAACGAAGGCGTTAAAAGGAATCTTCGAATACGAGAGCTATGAACAGATCAAAAGAAAGGACATGGAAAGACTCGATAAACAGGTCAAAGTGAAAACTCTCCTCGATGAGATTCATCATAAAGAAGGAGCCTGGAAATGAATGAGAAGGCGCTGTTCGACATTTATGAAAGCCCCATCTACAAAGCCCAGGTTAGGAAAACTCCGCTCATGTCTCTGACAGAAAAGAAAAATCTTTTCTGCAAGCTTGAGTGTTGTCAGATCGGGGGTTCGTTCAAGATTCGGGGTTCACTATCGACCCTTCTGACGTTGAAGGCTCAAGGGAAGATAGAGGGAGTGATAACGGCTTCCATGGGGAACACGGCAACAGGGCTGGCCTATGCGGGAAGGCTCTTGAATTACCCTGTCGCGGTGGTGATGCCTGAGACGGTCTCCCGAATCAAACTCAAAGCG
>JAHECH010000560.1 GCA_024641835.1 Deltaproteobacteria bacterium | reverse complement strand
TCGGTAACAGCCGGAATCGTGAGGTCGCTCTCAATGGTACCGAGCATCGCAAAACCCGCAGGCTTACCTTCCTGAAGAGCGATAAGGGTTATGGTCGTATCCAAGTCCAACCAGCGTCGAATCATTTCTCTGTACGGGCCATAGATGTTGAACACTTTACCGCTTAATCGGATGATGAACCCTACATCAGATGGGACAGCCTGACGGACATGGACACGGTTCCTGTGATCATGAGGCTCGACGCTTGTAGAATTCCCGGGCCAGGGCTTGGCTTCAGAGGCACGGCCTGTGTGTTGCCGCATTCCTGATTGGCGGAGACGAGCAAACCTTTTTGTCTCACCATATTTGCCGAATCGGCCCTGATGACCCATCCTAGCGTCCTACTTCATAAATCCGTCGCCAAACTGAGCGGAGCCAGTGGTTTGGCGAGCCAAACAGAAAGGCCCTAAAGCCGGGACCCCATTTTCAAGACTTCTCAGGATGACATGCACTTCCAGTATTGTCTCTGGGTCCTTTTTACCCTCTCGACCAAATAGTCCAGAATCTCCGCTTCAGCCGTGGCCATGAGCGCTCTCGTATCAGTCTTCGAAACTCCGGCCAGCTCTTTGAGAACTTGCTTTACCGATTCCCTCTGTCCTTCGAGATCATAGCCGCCTTCCAACGTTAAGACTGCTTTCCCCTTGCAGCACTCATCGGCCATATCCATGATCGCCCGGGCCATACCTGCGAAGCCGGTTGGGGTCACGTTCATTCCCCCTAAAGGATCCCCATAATAGATATCAAAACCTGCTGAAACGAGAATGAGTTCCGGCTTAAACTCAAGAGCGATGGGCCTCAGGATCCTCTGGTAGATTCCCATGTACTCACCATCCCCATAGCCGACAGTTAGGGGGACGTTCACAGTGAAGCCTTTTCCTTTGCCCTGGCCAACCTCATCAAATGCGCCTGTCCCTGGGTAGTAGGGATACTGATGGGTGGAAAAGTAGAGGACGGTTGGGTCGTTTTCGAAAGAATGCTGGGTTCCATTGCCGTGGTGAAGATCCCAATCCACGATGAGAATGCGGCCCAAGTGCAGGTTATCCTGGGCATATCGGGCGCCGATAGCAACGTTATTGAAAAGACAGAAGCCCATGGCTCTGTTTCTCTCAGCATGGTGTCCTGGCGGTCTCACCAATGCAAAGGCATTGTTCAGTTCACCCGATTGTACCATCGCGATCGCCTCACACAGGCCTCCTGCCGCCAATACAGCCGCTTCGTACGAGCCAGCACATGTTTGGGTATCCGCGTCCAAATAGGTGTACTCCTGCCCGGCGGTTGACTCAATTCTTTCCACGTAAGACAGAGAATGGATCCGAAGAAGTTCCTCTTTTGTCGCAGGCCTGACCGGAACTTCTTTAAACTTTCCTGCCATCTCGGATTCTTCCAGCATGTCATATATTACGCCGAGTCGCTCAGGGCGTTCAGGGTGATACTCCCCCATCCAATGGTTCATGTAGCGTTTATCTTTAACGATGCCTGTAGCTGTCACGGTGTTCACCTCTTTCCGGAAGAAATGGCAGGTCTGTTTGAGATGCTTGACTCCTCCATATCACACTTTTTTTGAAGGTAAAACAAATTCCCTATTGACAACCAAAAGGAAATCAGGAGATTTCCTAATAAGGCCATGGCACGATACGAGCCATCCCTTCTCTCGCTGATGGGGCATGCTCGCTCTTCCGTCCCCCTTTTCTGCAAAGGGGCAAGGAGCCTGTCTGACGACCCCCTCCCATGGTGACTGTGTCGCAATTTCATCACAGAACGCCCCTTGGAGCGATTACGCCACAGTCTCATGAGAGAGAGGCATCGGGTGAGGTGGCTTGAATGACAAGATTCTTAACGCGCTTGTATTAGTTTCTGTTGTCACTCCCTGTACAAATGATATTGACTACAATCAGCGGAGGGAGGCGATGTGTTTTTTGATAGCTGGGATTCAGCCTAAAACAGTGGACCTCGATAGCCATTCCAGGAGGTGCTCTTCTTGCGGTCTTTATCAAGCTCGACTCAAGAGAATCGACCACTATATCTCCCTCTTTTTTGTTCGTCTCGTGCGAGTGAAAAAAGGAGACCCCTTTATCCAGTGCCAAAGTTGCGGAAGCGTCTTCAGTGAATCCGGGGAAACGTGGTATCAAGCAACCGGGAGACCTGAAAACCGGTGCTCCCGGTGCGGAGCGCCTCTGGAGAGCGCTTTTCGCTTCTGTCCGGGATGCGGGAAACAGATTCAGTGACGGAGAGGATACTCTTGGACGAGAATACCTTGTTAGGTCAACTGGAGGAACTGGCTAGAAGCCTTGCGATCGAAGTTCGCTACGAACCTTTGAAAAGGGAAGGCGGTTTTTCACCAGGAGGCCTTTGCAAACTGAGAGGAGAATATCTTCTCATCATCCATTCCAAAGCCTCGGTGACCGATAAAATAGAGGCTCTGGCGAGGGCGCTCAAACGCTTTGATCTCAGTCAACTCTACCTGAGGCCTGGCTTGAGAGAGTTTCTGGATGGTTTTACCGAACAGGGTGGTCCGTTGGTACAAGAAGACATGGATCAGTGATCTCCGAGGGAACTCATTCTTGAGAAGAATATCTTTCGAAGTAATCCTGAAGGATCTTGCCGTGATCAAAGGCGAGATCCTTTGGCAGGCTGGCTCGGAGGAAGATGCCAATCTCCATAGCATCATCGGAAGCGCTGGGCGTTCCCCTGGAACGCGCAATGTAAACATAGGAAATGGTGTGATGCCTCGGATCCCTGTTCGGATCCGAGTAAGCTCCCAGCGCCGCAACCAGCCTCACGTTTAGGGAAGTCTCTTCTTTTGCCTCCCTGACAGCTGCCTCCTCCAAGCTCTCGCCATAGTCAACGAATCCCCCTGGAAGAGCCCACCCATAAGGCGGGTTTCTCCTTTTGATAAGCACGATGCCCTTTTCTGTTTCGATGATGATGTCAACCGTGGGCAGAGGATTGCGATACTTTTCCACGAGCCCTCCGCAGTGGGGGCAGAGGAGATGGTCCTTCACTTTACCCGAGTCTCGCTGAAAAGATGGTTCTTAATAAAGATGATCCTGTAAATCGCGGTGAGATTTGCAGAAACCGCCAGCACCAAAAGAGTAAACTTCAGGATGATGGAACCCACCGCGGGAAGCGATCCCAACAATGATCCTATAATGAGAAGGGTTATCCTTTCAGGTCTCTGCATCAATCCTCCCTTGCAGTTCATGCCAAGCCCTTCCGCTCTCGCTCGCGTATAGCTCACCATGAATGATCCCGCGATGGCGAGGATAATCACCAGTACCGTCCAAGGGCTGGACTCTGCAGATGCGTCGCCCCCGTTCAATCCTAGGAAAGCCCGACCGCCCGCGAAGTGATAGGCAAGGCCGATCAGGAGAAACATATCGCTGTACCTGTCGAGAGTGCTGTCAAAAAAAGCACCAAAGACACTGCGCTTGTTTGTCTGCCTGGCGATCTGACCATCCAGGGTGTCACAAATCCCCGCGAAAACCACCACCCAGGCAGCCCAAAAAAAACGGCCATGGCTGTAGAGCAGGCCTGCGACAGCACTCAACAGCAATCCTGACACTGAAAGGATATTCGGATGGACACCTGTTCGGGCAAAGAAATCGCCGATCGGCCTGATGATCTTGAGATACCGCTCTCTGTTTTTTTCACTGATGAAAACGAGTTGAGCCATAGTCCATGATCTATTTTACACAAACTTGTCAGAGCAGCGAGGGATAGCCTTTTCCATGCGTGAATGGCTGCCGATTACCTTACCAAAGCACCTTTTCTTTGTCAAAAGGGTGTTTTTCTCCTTAGCACC
>JAHECH010000559.1 GCA_024641835.1 Deltaproteobacteria bacterium | reverse complement strand
GGCGGAGGGCTTCCCGGAAATAGCCATCCAAGGCGAAACATGGAAATGACTGATGCAGCCGCGCCGCCCGCCTTCGCTGCCCTCACCTTGCGGAGTCTTTCCCGGTCTCTCTTCGTTTCCTCATTTTGAAAGAGACCCCCCATGGCCCCATCACAGACCCCGTGTGTTAAGATACGTAACCGTATTTATGAAACCGTGTACTAAGTCAATGAATTTCTGAGACGTGATATTAGAAGTCCCTGTCCACAAGGTAGGAACACAGAGCAATGAGTTCTTCTTTGGCTGGGGATGGAGGGAACGGATCCAGAAGGCGAACGGCTTTTCGCGTATATTCCGCAGCCTCGGCTTTGATCCTCTGAACGACGCCAAGCTGTCTCACCATGGCGATGAGCCTTGCGTAGTCCTCGTCGGCGACTTTTTCGCTTTTGAATAGCTCTTGAATCCTTTCCACTTCTTTGCCTTCCAGCTGGGATAGGGCATAAATGAGGGGAAGGGTGACCTTGCCCTCCCTCAGATCTTTACCCACGGGCTTCCCGAAAGCTTCCTCACAGGATGTATAGTCGAGCACGTCATCGATCAGTTGAAAAGCAATGCCCAGGTTAAGGCCGTAATCGCTCAGTCGCTCAAGGGCTTCCCCATCAGCGCCTGCGACAATGGCACCGCACGAACAGGCAGCCGACATGAGAGCTGCTGTCTTCGCGATGATGATTTCCAGATATTGGTCTTTGCTGATATGCCAGTTGAGGGTTTGCGACAACTCGAACAACTGGCCTTCCACCATCCTGCTCACCATGGCTGTGAGGATTCGGAGCGCCTTCAGGCTATCCCACTCGACCGCTATGGCGGATGCTTTTGAATAGAGAAAGTCACCCCCCAGGATGGCCGCCGGGTTTCCCCAGACCTGTCGCGCCGAAGGCTTCTTCCTTCTTGTATCCGCGTTATCCAGAACGTCATCATGAAGGAGAGATGCGGTATGGAGGTATTCGAAGATCGTGGAGAAGTGATAAAGGTTATCTTGCTTCGAGCCGCAGAGTTGGGCACAGAGGACAAAAAGGAGAGGGCGAACCCTTTTCCCCTCCCCGAGGAGACTATATTCAGCGATGTCCTCAACGAGAGCAACCCGAGTATCCAGGGATTCCTTGAGTTCATCATTGATTTCTTTGAAGTGCCGGCTGAATTCAGCCAGCGATGTTTTCCTGTCACCCATGGGTGCTTGAGTCCTCAAATAGATTTCGTTGTTAATCTAATTTCAACTGGATCGCTTTGTCAAAACAAAAGCGATCAGAGGATCTCGCCCACCAGGTCGTAGGCATGGGCCTCCGTGATGCGAACCGGAACGATTTCTCCGATCTTCCCCACGCCTTTGTTGATCAGAACCTGGCCGTCCACATCCGGTGCCATGGTCGCCGTTCTTCCGCGGAGAAGCAAATCCGTCTCATCGCTTACCCCCTCCAGCAACACAGGGATGATCTCCCCCACAAGGGTCCGGCTCTTTTCCTTGGAAATCTCAGCCTGAAGGCGCATGATCGCATCCAGCCTCTCCTCTGCCTTCTCCCTCTTCACCCGCCTGGCCAAATGGGCAGCAGGTGTCCCTCTTTCCGGGCTAAAGATGAAAGCGCCGAGATGATCAAACTTGGCAGCTCTCACGAACTCATAGAGCTCCCTGAAAGCCTGTTCCGTTTCTCCAGGGAACCCGAGCATCAAAGTTGTTCGGAGGCTGATACGCCTCTCTCTTGACCTGATGCGTCCTATCAATTCCCACGGGCTTGCCCCCTCGTCATCCCTTCCCATGGCTTTGAGCACCTTGGCATTGACATGCTGGAGGGGCAAATCGAGATAAGGGCATATGACTTCCTCCCTTTCCATCATCTCCAGAAGTCGGCTCGATACCCTCTGGGGATGACCATAGAGAATCCTGATCCAGCGGATCCCCCGGACTTTCACCAGCCTCTCCAGAAGATCCTCCAGGGTCGCCTCTGGTCTCAGGTCCCTTCCGTACATGGTGGTGTCCTGAGCAATCAGATTGATTTCCTTGACGCCGGCCTCGGCCAATCCCTCGGCCTCTATCGTCAGAGAGTCCGGCTTTCTGCTTCTAAAAGGGCCCCTCAACTTAGGTATGGTGCAGTAGGTGCACCCGTGGGAACACCCTTCGGCGATTTTCAAATAAGCGGTGTGGAAGGGGGTTGCCCGGAGTCTCGGTGTCTTGTGATCCGCCAGGTATGCGGGTCTTCCGATGAGGAGACCTTTTTCTCCACAACGCTCCTGATCGAGCACGTTTCCGATGCGGTGGATCTCTCCCGTGCCGATCCACCCGTCCACCTCGGGAAGCTCCTTTTGAAGTTTGTATCCATAGCGCTGCACGAGACAACCAACCACAAAAAGCTTCCTGAGGTTCCCTTTCTTCTTCTCCGCCGCCACTTCCAGAATCGTATCCAGCGCCTCCTCGACGGAAGGCCGGATAAAGCCGCATGTATTGATGATGGCTATCTCCGCCGCCCCCAGGTCGGAAACCACAATAAATCCCCTTTGCTTGAGGATTCCGAGCATGTTTTCACTGTCCACAAGGTTCTTGGCACAGCCAAGGCTGATGAGGTAAACTTTGTGTCTGGATGGCATGGGTTCACTCATGGGTCACGCGATATTGCGCGAGCCATTCTGGCCGCTGACAAGGCAGGAGACGGAGATGTCATATTTTTAGTTTAATCATCTTGGAAAGGCGCCGGATCAAGGTCAGAGTGAACTTTCTCAGGAAAAGGAGTTGAATGGCGGGGGAAGCTCTGTCAAGCAGGGTAGCGCTTATCTTCAGCAGTATACAGTCGGTTTCAGCCACCACCGTAGCTGTCCGAGTCTCACCGCTCAGGTAGGACATCTCACCGAAGCACTCACCTCTATGGATCGTGGCAATATCTTTGTTGCTTTTCTTCACCGCCGCCTTCCCGCTCAAAATAATGAAAAAGGAATCGTCAATCTCCCCTTCCGCCACGATCACTTTTCCCTGAGGAACCTTGATGATGTTGCTCGAATTCAGAATCTCCTTCACCTGCTCCTTTGAAAAATCCTCGAAAAAGGGGACGCTGTGGATGTAATCAATCACATTTTCCACCTTGTCACTTTTGGCAACGCCTTTCAGCCCGCGGAGAGCAACCCTTAGGTCATACGCGAAATCCATGCAGTATTGGTATCGATCACTTGGGTCTTTTGAGAGGGCTTTTTTCGTGATCTTCCAGAGAATCTCCGGCACCTGGCGCCGGATCTGCCGGATGGGCACAGGCTCTTCATGAGTGATCTTGTACATGATGGAGAAATAATTTTCGCCGGGGAAGCCCTTTTCCCCTGCCAGCAGCTCGTACAAGACACAGCCGAGAGAAAAAATATCGGATCGATCATCCACAGGCTGTTCTTTGATCTGTTCCGGCGACATATAACTCGGAGACCCGATAATTCCCTTGGAAATGGTCTGCTCTGATTTGATCCGGGCAATCCCGAAATCCGTGATCTTGACGTCTCCTTCCTTGGTGAGCATGATGTTAGAAGGTTTGATGTCCCTGTGGATGACGCCCTGTTTGTGAGCAAAATCCAGAGCCTTACAGGCCGCAAAAATGATCTCAACAACCTTGCTGATGGGTAAGAGGTTGCCTTTGTAGCAGAATTTGTTCAGAGGAGGACCATCCACATACTCCATGGTGAAATAACAGAAATCCTTGTAAAGCCCGGCGTCATAGATGGCAACGATATTGGGGTGGAGGAGCCTGCCCGCAGATTGCGCTTCCAGGAAAAACCTCTCCCGAAATCTTTCCAGTTTTTCTCCCACCACGTCAGAAGCCGGCCTCGAGATCTTGATGCCCACGTCCC
>JAHECH010000558.1 GCA_024641835.1 Deltaproteobacteria bacterium | reverse complement strand
CCCCCGGCGAGACGTTACCCCAATCTCCTGATAAAGATCCGTCCCAGGACCAAGGTCACGATGACGGCGGGGATATAAATCTTCAAAAAGGTAAGTACCATATCCTGACCCTTAGAACCCATGTAGAGACTGAAGGCGAGCTCAGCCAGAATCAGGATGTTGACCACCACCACGGCAATCTTTTGCTTGATATTCAGTTCCCGGCCCCTTTTACTTCTTCCTCAAATCCTGCCTTGACACATTCATCACTTTGATCGCCTTCTTCGTCTTTCCATCCGCGTCATAGGCGATTCTAAGAATATCTCCGGGCTGCGGAGCAATTCCGATCTTCGCCTTCGTGATATCGAACTTCGAGATCGTTCCCGTGGGCTTCCCATAGGGCGCGGCCTTGCTGAAGTTGGTGTCGTATTCCTCAATGGATATTTCATTCTTTGCTTTGTCGTACGCCACGCACTTTCCCTGGGCAACTTCAGCAGCAAAGGAGGCCCCGCCTGAGAGGACGAGGATGATTAAACCTAGTGTAAAGAGGAAGAGAATCCGTTTCATAGTCTTTGCTCCTGTTTGCTTTGCTTTCTTATCTAAGCCTTGAGCAGCGAGGCCTCAGCTCTTCTCTTTTCCCGCAGTTCTGCCGCTGCCCCCGTGAACATGATCTTCATGATGTAAAGGCAAATAGCGCCTATGGTCCCAAGGATGACGACCGCAGCGAGCGAATCGAACTTCAACTCTTTCAGAATGATAGAAATCATGCAGCAGACTACGGCAACCCCAAAAGCGACCCGGATTCCGTAGCCCTTGGCATATTTTGTGGCCACGGTCCCGATCTGGGCGCCGATGGCCGCACCCGTGAGCATGACGAACACGGCGACAATCTCGATGCGTCCTTTCAGCGAATACGTGAAGGCGCCGTAGAGTCCTGAAAGCATGACTTCAAACAGGTCGGTCCCTACAGCGATATGGGTAGGGCAGCCGATGAGATAGACAAGGGCGGGCATGCGGAGAAGCCCGCCGCCGATACCGAGGAAACCGGCCAGAGCACCTGTGACAAAGCTGACAATGAAAGGCAGCCAGAGAGAGCAGGTAAAGCCCGCGGTCTTGAAGTGTATCATTGGAGGAATCTTGATTTTGTGCAGCTTCACGTACCACGTAATCCCTGTGGCGCCATATTCCCCCACCTCGCCTGTTCTGGCTTTCTTGACCGCTTTGTAATAATCATAGAAGACCATCCAGGCGATGAGAGCGAGGAAGATCACGTAGGTCCAGCGCACCACGGTGCCAACATTCCCCATCTTCTCCAGGTACATGATGAGCTGAGCGCCGCATTCAATACCGATCATGGTTCCTACCAGCATGGAAAAGCCCAGCCGATAGTCCACGTTGCCGAACTTGGAATGGCGTATCGTGGAAATCATGGATTTGCCTGCCATGTGAGCCATGTCGGTGCCGATGGCAAAAGCCATCGGAAATCCGAGAATATTCAAGCCGGGGGTGACCATCCAGGCGCCACCCATACCGAAAAATCCGCCGATAGTCCCGACGGCGAATCCAATCAGTACCAATCCAGGCCAGAAGATATGTATTCCAGCAATGGGCATGTAGAGATAAAGCCAGCTACCAGCGTGTAGAACGTCCATATCCTTCCCCCTTCGAATCTGAATCAGCAGATCGCTGAAGAAGCCCTTGCTCGCAGGCTGCTCAAAAACGCCCAGATACAAGGCGCCCAAAATCCCGAGGAGTGAGGCGTACATCCAAGTACGTCGCAACGACTCGCCCTGTTAAATCGGCTTTGCCGTCTCGCATCGCGAGAATTTAACAGGGCGCGGGATGAGGGCAACGCCGTAGATGGGTGTTTTTCGGCAGCCTGTCAGTGTTCCACGATCTTTCTGCTCCTAAGATCGAGGCCGGTCTTTGACATGATCCAGTCCATCAGGAAACCCAAAATCATCCCGTACACTGCGGTGAGGACGACGCACCAGACGGCAAACACGAGGATATTGGAGTTGTAGATATTCGCGAAGTATTTCAAAACAGGGTTATTGACGACTCGCGTGTCTGCCACGACCACGATTTCCGTCGCTCCACCCCCTCCTGCCGCCCATGTGAGGCTGGGCATAAGCGTGAACAGTATCATAAGAATAACAAGACCTGTTGCTGTTCCCCTTTTCATGAGCCCTCCTTCTGTCGTGTCCGAGAAATACCTTGGGATAATCTTCTGTGCGACTCCGCCCCTCACACCCACTTCTCCATCGTGGGCATTTGACACAAGTCCACCGCCTCATTCGCGCAACCCAAGCGGGACTTCGGCTTCAAAGAATTCCTGATCACCAGCGAGGCGTCAGATGCAAGGCGCCGAGGAGCGACGACTGAGGCGTATGTGGCAATACGCCGCAAGCCTGCCCCTGCGAAAGCAGGGGGAGGAGCGAGCGCCTGCCCGAGGCGGGCAGGCAGGCAACGCCGCAGATGATGCCTTGATGGGGAATCAGGGTTGACTTGCCTTCTTTACCAATAACCTCTATAAATTGTAAAGAGCAAAAACATCGAGGAAAGCGGTATAATAAATAGATTCATCGGCTGACTTCTAACTGACTGGTGACGTTCAAGAGTGTTTGCATGGGCCGGCCACACTCCGGAAGGGCTGGGGCCTTTTCTTGCGTTCCAAGTCTCCCGGGCTGGTCTTTTCTACGACTTATCTGCGAGGGAAACTTGCCCCCTCCGCCGTTCCCCTCGCATTCGCTCGGGGCCGGGGCTTCCCCCACAGATAAGTCGTGAAAAGACGGCGCCCTCCCGCCAGTCACTCCAGAAAGGGCCCCAGCCCCTCCCGACGCGCGGCTCGTTGTAAGAGATCCGCTTTTGTGAGCCCATGCAGACACTTTTGAGCATTTCTAACTGATTATCGCTTTCATGCGAAAGAGGCTCAGGATGTTCCTGGAGAAAATCTTCCTGTTCCATAAAAAGAAGAAGAAGCAAGGTCTCAGTGACGCCCTCATGAATGCGTTCACGGTGAAGTATGTCAACTTCAAGACCTTGCTGGAATCCAATTCCGAGCTGCTCAAGATCATCTCCGGCATTGAGGAAAAACTGAGGGGCGATACGGTCTTCGGCATGTCCTTTGTCAACGCCATGACGGTGCGGATCGTCTTTCACGTTGCCCGGATGGTGCAAAGCTTCGAAAGCATGTCAGGCCGCAAGTACCCGGAATTGATCGAAGTTCTGAACCGCATCAATGACGTCTTCAAGCAGGATCTGGAACAGAGAAAACCGGCGAAGTCACCGGAGTTCATCCTGCGCCATGACAGCATTACAAGGGAGATGATGGGATTCGTTGGAGGGAAAAACGCCAACCTTGGAGAAGTGCTGAGCCGGCTTCATCTGCCGATCCCGGGAGGCTTTGCCATCACAACCACAGCCTTTGATCGGTTTATCGAGGCAAACGAACTTGGAGATGAAATCCGGCGAAGGAAAATGGAGCTGGATCTCATCGATCCTGAAATCATCCTTCGTGTCAGCGAGGGCATACAGCAGCTGTTCCATGAAGCTCATGTGCCGCCGGATCTCGAAAAGGCGATCATGGAAGCTTATGCGGAATTGGCCGCCAAGCGCGGATTTGAAAAGGGGAAACTGAGGATCGCTATGCGGAGCAGCGCCATTGGGGAAGACAGCGAACTCTCCTTTGCCGGGCAATACCTGAGTGTCTTGAACGTACCGCCGGAAAACATCATTCATGAATACAAGCGAGTCCTGGCAAGCCTTTTCACTCCCCAGGCGATCACTTACCGCCTTCACATGGGAATTACCTTTGAAGATGCGGCCATGAGCGTCGCTTGCCTCGAGATGGTTCCAGCCAAGGTGAGCGGTGT
>JAHECH010000557.1 GCA_024641835.1 Deltaproteobacteria bacterium | reverse complement strand
AGCATCACCCAAGGTGCGATAGAATCGCCCCAATCCTGCGAGTTTCTCTTCTCCCCTCTCCACAGGGATCGGTAGATCTTTAATAGCAGCGCGCATTGAATCTTCCGTTGCGGTGCTTACGCGTTCGGTGAAAGCCTTGCTAAGTAATTCAGAAATCTGGTCGAGGTAGAAACGATTTACAACCACAAACGCCCAGGGTTGGCGGTTTGTCGCCGTTGGCGCAAGATTTGCCGCTTCAAGCAGACCCAAAATGACCTCCCTAGGTACAGCTTTCTTTACGTAACGACGGATACTGCGTCTTGTTCTAATCGCCTCAATGACTTCCATGAGCAACCTCCCCCTCTTTCTTGCAGCAATGTCAATAGACGATCTGGAATGAGTATTTCTATGTTATCGGACCTCGCATTTCAAGCTACTTTACGGAATCACCAGCTCCATAGAACCCACGACATTTCATTGAGGGGTTAATCACTGGTGCGGGAAGAGTGCATCTTTTCGGAAGCAGCCGAACTCTGGCACAAAGAGCTTCCCATCCTTGTATGAATGCCGAGATAATTTCCACTAAAGAAAGCGCTTTATTAGGCCTATTTGGAAATAACTATTTGATAATGTTTTTGTTTTTATTAGACGAAAAACCTTGACATTCCTAAAATATATCGCGAATATATTAGGTGAGACGTCAGTCCTTTACTCTATTTGTTAGCAGCAACCCCACCTCACCTAAAGAATGCGCAGATAGTTTTTAGCAAGCATAGACTCGCGGTCAGAACCAAATTGTTCATCAGAAATTTCAGTCTTGGAGATGTCGATTAATGGCTGCGCAACTGTTAAGGCAAAGGGCATACGAAAAAATAAGACACGCCATAGTCTCGCTTCGCTTTGAAATGGGTAAAACGCTTAACGAGAAAGAGGTCTGTTCTCAGCTGAGAATCGGACGCACCCCTGTACGTGAAGCTTTACAAAAGCTGGAGCGTGAGGGACTTGTCGTGGTGGTTCCCCGCAAAGGGGCATTCGTCAGCCCTGTGACCCTCGACGATTTTAGGAAGCTTTTCGAGGCGCGCAACATGCTGGAGACGTATTGCGTCCGTGCCGCCGTCGAAAGAATCTCAGATGAGCAAATCGATTTGTTGCGATCCCTCCTGTCAGGAAACGAGGACCTTATAGTGAAGCGGGACATTGACGCTTTGCTGGATATCGACCGTAAGTTTCACATGGGAATCGTACAGTGCCTGGACAATCGTTACATAGAACAGGTTGCCAACCAGATTTATGATAAGGTTACAAGGCTGTGGTACTTGTCCTTTACATCCAGGACTGAAGATGAGCTTAAATTCTCCGCGAGTTCACATCTTGAGATTCTGGAAGCTTTGGCAACCCGAGACCCCGATCTGGCATTAAGCGCCAATCAAAGGCATTTGGAGAACTTCGCTCAGCAAATCTATAAACATTCTCTTGGTAGCTCGGTGAAGCTCGTCTCCAACAGATGAGTGTTTTTGATTTTAGGAATCCTAGATGAACAAAAAGAGTATTTGGAAAAGGAGGGTCAAGACATGAAATCTAGATCGCTTTTATTAGTTCTCATCTTTTTCTTTTTGGCTGCATCGATGGTGGCGGAATCTGCTGTTCCCTCACCATCTTTAGCCGCAACTGTTACCTGGAAAATGGCCACCAAAATGCCGCCAACCAGCCCTGAGGGCAAGGCTTTTCAGAGGTTTGCCGATCTGGTGAAGAGTAAGAGCAACGGCAGTATGGTCATCTCTGTTTTTCCGGCCGAGCAATTGGGCAAAACTGAGGCGACCTTGGAGTTGCTTCAGTCTGGGGTCATCCAGGTTTATCCAGAAGGGAGCGGCTATCTGAGCAAATACGTCCCGGAGCTCAACTACACGACCCTGCCCTTCGCTTTTGAAAGCCGGGAACACTGGGCCAGATGGCTTGATTCACCCACCGTGGCTGGTTGGCTAGATAAGGTCGCCAAAGAAGATAACATTATGATTCTTGGAAAAGAATCCGACTTCGTTCGCGGCCCTTATCGGGTCATGGTTTCCAAGAAACCCATCAAAACGTTGGCTGATATTCAAGGACTGAAGTTACGGCTCCATCCTGATAATTTGGCTATTGCCGCTTGGAAGCATTTAGGGGCCAACGTGATCGTTCTACCATGGACGGAAATCTACGAGGCCTTGGGTCGCGGCATTATCGAGGCCTGTAATTCCCCCATGGCCCTAGTGGAAAGCATGAAATTCTACGAGCAAGCCAAATACATCATCCGTCACGACGAATTCCCCCAAGGCATAGCTTTTATGACCAACAACAAGCAGTTCCATGCTCTTAGCCCGGAACTGCAGAAGGTGGTGTTGGAAGCGCACAAAGAAGCCTCCGAGTTCAGCGCGAGAATCATGGGCGAAGAAGCGGAGAAATCTGTGGAGAGCATGAAAGCCAAGGGCGTCATCTTCAGCAAAATTGATCCGAAACCAATTGACGACAGCCTGATGGCTCTTTACAGGCAATGGGAGAGCGAAGGGAAAATGCCCAAAGGATTCCTGGAATCCATCGCCAAGGCCAAAAGTCAATAATAGCGCTGACGATCGAGGGTTCCTGGAGACGAAATTCTCCCCGGGCGCCCGCTACGGAGGGTCATGGCAATGAAGGGAGTGAAGTATGTTCTATCGTTCATGGAAAGAGTCTTCCTTTTTTTCACGGTGTGTTCGATGGGCGTCATGTTCGTCACTAATGTAGTTCAAGTATGCTTGCGTTATGTATTCAATACCGGTCTCGACTGGATCTATCCCTTGACCATGTTGTTATTCATCTGGATGACGTTCTTGGACGCATTCGTGGTCTATCACCAGAAGAAAGACATCGTGATGAATTATATCGTAACCTTGCTTCCTGCAAGGTTCCAAAAGGGATTGCTCCTTGCTATGAACGCCGTGACCATTAGTCTGCTCGTCATCATACTAAGAGAAGCGCCCACCGTTCTCCGTCAACAAGCGGGCATTATGCAAGTCATCGCCTTGCCTCGCTATGTTCAGGCTCTTCCCCTTTTCGTGGGTTGCGGGGGTATTTTATTGGAATACATCGTAAGCACCTATGAAACAATTACTGAACTAGGATCTTCGCCAACAAGATGAGGAGCGACCACCAATGGTTTCTCTCGCCCTGATATTGGGCTTTATGTTTTTCATGGCATTGGGCGTACCCGTTTCCATGGGGTTGGGATTAGCGACGCTTCTTGCCTTCCTTCTCAGCGGGAACGCGGGTTTTCTTTTCGTCATTCCCCAGCAGATGGTTGAGGGAGTGGATTCCTCCTCTCTTCTGGCAATTCCTTTTTTTCTGCTTGCTGGCAACCTTATGAATGTTTCAGGGCTGACAGACAAGATTTATAATTTCGCCACCGCTTGTATCGGCCATGTTCGCGGTGGATTGGCGCAAGTGAATGTTCTGTCCAATATGGTGATGGCCGGTATTTCCGGGGCGGCGGTGGCGGATTGTGCCGCGTTGGGGGTTATCGCCATTCCGGCCATGGAAAAGCGGGGATACACCCGGGCTTTTGCCGCAGCGATCACTGTGACAGCCTCGGTGATCGGCCCGATTATCCCTCCTTCTATTCCCTTTGTGATCTACGCCTATATCGCCGAGACTTCTGTGGGGCGTATGTTCCTGGGAGGGATCGTACCGGGAATAATAATCGGGCTAGCCCTTATTTCAACTAATTACCTCTTATCATTCCGTTACAGCTTTCCAAAGGAAGCCCGGGCCCCTCTGAGACACATTTTCCGCACCGCCCTGGAGGGCATCGCGGCCCTGGTCGCCCCCCTTATCATCATCGGCTCCATACTGACAGGTGTGGTCACGG